>NZ_JAHCDO010000013.1:0-165281 GCF_050768835.1 Bacillus pfraonensis
TTTTTTTTTTGTTATTGTCGCATACTAATATAAAATTATTTTTTTAATGTGTTATACTAAAAACCTATTGACGGAAAAAGTATAACATATTAAAATAAAGACAGAAAGTTAAGCGGTTACAAAAGTTTTTGGGATTATAAACTTAGGGGGAAATAGAAAATGGGAACAATCGTATGTCAAGATTGTGAAAGTACAATTGCACACTTCGAGGATGAGAAAGTAACAGTACTTTACGGGAAATGCGGATCTTGCGGATGTGATCACAAGGAGCATACAAAAGCCCAATAATATATAGGAATCTTGCTACTGAAAAAGTTTTTAGGACCTTAAACTTAGGGGGAAATGAAAAATGGGAGCGATCGTATGTCAAGTTTGTGAAGGAACAATCGCGTACTTTGAAGATGAAAAGACAACAGTACTTTACGGGAAATGTGGATCTCATTGCGAATGTGATCACAAGGAACATACAAAAGCCCAGTAATATATAGAACGTGTAAATGTAAAGAGTTTCAATCATAATTCAAACTCAGGGGGAAATGAAAAATGGGAACAATCGTATGTCAAGTTTGTGAGGAAACAATTGCACACTTTGAAGATGAAAAAACAACGGTACTTTACGGAAAATGTGGATCTCATTGCGAATGTAATCACAAGGAACATACAAAAGCTCAGTAATATATAGAACGTGTAAATATAAAGGTTTTTAATCATAATTCAAACTCAGGGGGAAATGAAAAATGGGAACAATCGTATGTCAAGTTTGTGGTGGAACAATTGCACACTTTGAAGATGAAAAGACAACAGTACTTTACGGAAAATGTGGATCTCATTGCGAATGTGGTCACAAAGAGCATACAGAAGCCCAATAATTAAAAGCGCCTGCATATTTGCAGGCGTTTTTTAATAAATTGTAGTTGTGTGACCAATGGTTGCAACAATTGCATCATCTCGAATGGGAATAAATTTGAGTGTTGTTTGTAGAGTATTAGTAGAAGTATATTGGCTCATGAGGCGGCTATCTATGCGGGTAATAAAATCTGTTAAATATGCTGAGATAAAGGCATAGGGAATTCTTCGTTCATTTAATAAATAAATGATTTGTTCCTTTGTTTGTACTCCTACACCGTGCCCATAAAAAAAGGAATTACCTAAATAAATGGCGTTCTCTCCTTGCCATTCAACTGAAGCTGGATTCACTTGTGGGTTTTTAAAGTAAACAAGATCGCCAGGAACGATATCCCCACCGGTTTTTGTCACCAGTTTTAAATCTCGATCATAATCCCATGTATATAGTAGAAGGTTTGCGAATAAGTGATTAAAAGTTTGATCATCATATAAAGCTAAAAGTGCTTTGTAAAAAATAATAATCATTGCTGTTGCACATTCTGTTCCGTACTTTTTCCCATTTTTAAAAATATCTTGTATCGCGACAGAGGGTAGTATATTTGGGAGTAGTTGAAACCCTCCCAGCGGTGTCCTTTTCCAAAATTCAGGGTTACAATAGGACTCTTGGAATGTACGGAACTGAAGGCCGCTTTGAAAGAGTTCTAAGGCTGATGTAATAATATGAATTCGTAAATTCAGATCAAAACTGAGTTGATTAGCTGTTTGGAATGCATATACTTCTTGATTTCCGGTCATAATGGCTAAGATTTGTTGCTTCTCAGTAGCGAACGGTTCGTTTTCACTCGTTATATAAGGATGTACAATGGAACGACCAATCACAATCATAACTGTATCCCCACCTATACGTTACATTCTTTAGTATGGTATGAGTAAACGGAAAAATGGTGAAAAAAAAGCCTATCAACTGATAGGCTTATATTCTTTAATAACGCGTAATGTCTGTAATGTCATGTCTTCGGGACCTTGTACTGGTAGACCCGCTTCTAAATTTTTATGAATGTAATCTAAGTTTTCTTGTGTAATAATTTCACCTGGAGTAAAAATTGGAATCCCTGGTGGATACACCATTACAAAATCAGCTATAATACGACCGGCAGCATTTTCAAATGGGATGACCTCTGTCTCTGAATAAAAAGCATCTCGAGGAGAGAGAGCAAGTACAGGGATTTCTGGAATTTCAACTTGTACTTGAACACCTTTGTCAGCTCGATCTTTAAATGTCGTTGCTAGCTCTTGTAAGGCTTTAATAAGAATGTTTGTCTCATCTTTTGTATCACCTAATGTAACAAGGCATAAGATGTTATATAAGTCTGAGAGTTCAACTTCAATGTTATAATGCTCTCTTAACCATAACTCTGCTTCATGGCCTGTAATTCCTAAGTCCTTTACAGATACAATTAACTTTGTTGGATCGTAGCTAAACGTGGCATCTGTACCTAACATTTCTTTTCCAGGACAATAAAGATGTTCGATGTCGTTTATGGCGTTACGAACCTGCTCAGCTAGATGTATTGTCTCTGTTATTAATGTCTTTCCTTCAGTTGCAAGTCGTTTTCTTGCAACATCAAGAGAAGCAAGCAAAATGTAAGAAGTCGATGTTGTTGTAAGCATACTAATAATGGATTGGACATGCTTTACATTCACAAGCCCCTCTTTTACATTTAGAATGGAGCTTTGTGTTAATGAACCGCCGAGCTTATGCACACTTGTCGCTGCCATATCTGCACCAGCTTGCATAGCTGACATCGGTAATTCGTCATGGAAATGAATATGAACGCCATGAGCTTCATCAACTAATACAGGTATTTCGTAGGAATGAGCTAATTCTACAATTTGCTGCAGGTCTGCAGCGAACCCAAAGTATGTTGGATTAATAACGAGTAATCCTTTTGCATCTGTATGTTCCTCGAGTGCTTTTTTTACAGATTGAATCGTAATCCCATGTGAAATACCGAGCTTCGGATCAATTTCAGGATGAATGAAAATTGGTTTTGCACCTGAGAAAATAATGGCTGACATTACAGATTTATGAACGTTTCGTGGTACAAGAATTTTATCTCCTGGGCCACAAACGCTCATCACCATTGTCATAATTGCACCGCTTGTACCTTGAACGGAAAAGAAAGTATGATCTGCACCAAACGCAGCAGCGGCTAAATCTTGAGCCTCTTTAATCATACCCTTCGGATGATGTAAATCATCGAGCGGTGCGATATTAATTAAATCAATTGCTAATGCATTATGCCCAATAAATTCGCGAAACGTAGGATCCATTCCTTGTCCTTTTTTATGACCTGGGATATGGAATTGAATTGGATTTCGCTTACTGTGCTCTACTAAAGCGGTAAACAATGGTGTTTTGTATTGGGACAATCTATACACCCCTTCTTCTTAGTAATATTTATTATTGATTTGTTTTATGTGTATCTTGTTCAATAAGAAAGTTATCTCCCTTTGTATAGTTATATAACCGTCTAGAAGAACTTGATTTGTTTACTTACCATTCAAAAGTTTTTTCATGGAAGCTTCACTTTATTTTCAATAAAACAAAAGCATTATATCACCAATGATTATATATGTATAGGGAAAATGATTATTTTTATTATATGCATAATTAGTAGTAAGTTTATCCCATTGTGTGTGAGTAATAAACGCTCATCTTAAGGTTTAAAGAAAGCGAGAAGATACATGAAATCTCAGCAATAGAAGTTTTGTTTTATCCTGCTCGTAGTCAGACATACCTTTACAGCGGAATTTAGCGGAAGTAAAGGAGTTAGGCGAGGGGAAATAATACTTAAAGTTACATTTTTAGTTGGCTGAAGAGTTATGTTTTTTATTACTCTGCGATTTTCAATCTGGCGGGAGATAATTCCATCATAAAAGGGAAATAGTGTATAATGCAAAGTGGCCATAGTGAAGAAGGATGGAAGTTATATTTTAAGATAGCACAATGGTAAGAATAAAAATGAATGAGGTGTACATATGGAATATCAATACCCACTTGATTATGACTGGTCAAATGATGAGATGATTGCAATCGTGACATTCTATGAGGCGATTGAAAAGGCATATGAGAAAGGTATCGCAAGAGAAGAACTGATGAGACTATATCGTCGCTTTAAAGAAATTGTACCATCGAAAGCGGAAGAGAAGAAAATTGACAAAGAGTTTCAAGAGGTAAGTGGTTACTCAATATATCGGGCAATTCAAAGAGCGAAAGAAGTAGAAGAACAAAAGATTGTAAAAATGTAAAAAGATTTTGAAAAATAAAACGCATAGTGCTATAATGGGATAACAACTTAAAACGGACAATATAAATATTGTCCGTTTTCTACTATCGATTGCAAATTTTATATAAAGGAAGGAGTGAGTGCATAGTAGTTTCAACCTTCGCAAGAAATTGTTCATCAGTAAGTGTTGAAGATTCTTCTGGCGAGATGTGAATACCAACTAGTAACTCTGCTTTTTTTATAGTGGCTAAGCGTTCAATCATTTTTTGTAAATCATTTGCTTCAAGCGTGTTATGTAGTTTTACATCCGGTTTAGTATGGTCAATGGACCAAACGAAGTCATTTGGTATATTTGTTTTTAAATCATTTAAATGTTCTAAGAAGGCATGAGCCGCTTCCACTTTCTGTGGACACTCATAAATTAAACCAAAGTATATGAAAGCATGAGTACCCCATAAACCGATTTGAAAATGTGGTAGCATTTTATATCCGCGTTTATTTGTTGAAAAAGCAACCCAAGTATCGTTTGGTGGATTGACTTTACGACGTGCATGTTTCGCAACATGATAGAAAAAATTTTCACCAGTTTGTTCTGATAAATAATGAGAAAATTGCTCGCCTAGAGCTTCTAATTTAGGATGAATATTCGTTTTAATAGCATTCATTCGTTCTTCGAGACCATCAACTGTAAAGACAGCAAAGTCAGTTGATTTAAATGTTTGTAATGTCATGATAGTTCCTCCAACTCCTAGTTTGTTTTTAATTTTAGCATAGCTTGTACGATTCATAAAAAAATAGTACAAAAAAATTTTCGGTAAAAAAATATAATTTTGTTGCATAGATGATTTATCCAACATAATATAGTATAAAACAAAAAATCAGAAAATTAAGTTAATTCTAGTCCGAGGGCAGACGAATATTGGGAGGAGGCAATAAAAATGAGACAGGTGATTAACGCATTAAAGAGAACAGATGCTGAAAAAAGAATTCCAGTGCTAAGATTGGAGTTAGATTATGAATTAGCAACACTATATGATGCAATGATGGAAAATGATAATCAGAAAAAAGAAGAGTGCGTGCAAAAATTAGAAGTGCTAAGACTTGAAATGATCCGTTTAGAAGCGTAATAATAGTATATGTATAAAAATTAAGTTGGTGCGAACCTTATAAAGGGTTCGTTTTTTCTGTGAACAGTATAGATCGGAGTGTTAAAACATGCAAGAGGTATGGAAAGAAATCGATACAAATGCGAAACAGTGGATTCGAGAAGCTGGTAAGCGTTTAATGGCATCATTGCAAAAGACACTTACCATAGAGACGAAATCAAATGCAGCTGATCTAGTAACAAATATGGATAGAGAAACAGAACAGTTTTTTATTAGGAAAATTAAACAAACATTCCCGGACCATTATATTTTAGGAGAAGAAGGATATGGGGATGAAGTAGCTTCTTCTGATGGAGTCGTTTGGCTAATTGATCCAATTGATGGTACGATGAATTTTGTTCATCAAAAAAGAAACTTTGCGATTTCAATTGGTATTTATGAGAACGGTATCGGAAAAATTGGGCTTGTCTATGATCCAGTTCATGATGAACTTTATCATGCTGTAAAAGGAGAAGGGGCCTTTTGTAACGATGTATTCATTCCTCCTTTAAAGAAAAATGCGATAGAACATGGAATAATTGCTTTAAACGCAACTTGGCTAACCGATAATCCATTACTTAATATGGAGAAAATGATGCAGCTTGTAAAATTAGCAAGAGGAACACGTTCATACGGATGTGCAGCATTAGAAATGGTCTATGTTGCAACAGGAAGATTGGATGCTTACGTGACGCCTAGACTATCTCCTTGGGATTTTGGTGGTGGAATGATTATTGTAGAAGAAGTCGGTGGTAAGGTAACGACATTCCATGGTACTATGCTTTCTATTGTGGAGAAGAGTAGCGTATTAGTTGCAAAGCCTGGAGTGTATGAAGAGTTATTACCATATGTATCACAGTAACAAAAAAGTAAGAGGCTCAAGACGCAGCTTCTTACTTTTTTGTGTTACTGTGATTTACGCATTTTGCGTTTTGTTATAAATCCATATCCGACTGTAACAAATGTACCAATAATGCAAATAATAATACCGATGGGACTATTTTCAGCAACCATAATGCCAATACCAATTAAGAAAATAACACCGATAATAGCTGTTAGTAAAAAGCGATATTGAATGTGTTCCATATCTTCACCCTCCAATTTCATTTTACTTTCACAAAAGTAAGAATACAACTATATTTTCATTCTTGATTTTATTTTGATTGCCATTGTATCCCCTTCGCTCTTATAATAGAGAAGGATTAAAAAGACACTAGGAGTTGGACATGTTGAAAAAACGACAAGATTTACGTAATATAGCAATCATTGCCCACGTTGACCATGGTAAAACAACACTTGTTGACCAATTATTACGTCAAGCGGGGACGTTCCGTGCAAATGAGCACGTAGAAGAGCGTGCAATGGATTCAAATGATTTAGAAAGAGAACGCGGTATTACTATTTTAGCGAAGAATACAGCGATTCATTATGAAGATAAACGAATTAACATTTTAGATACACCTGGACACGCTGACTTCGGTGGTGAAGTAGAGCGTATTATGAAAATGGTTGATGGTGTTTTACTTGTTGTTGATGCATATGAAGGTTGTATGCCACAAACACGATTTGTTTTAAAGAAAGCACTTGAGCAAAACTTAACTCCAATCGTTGTTGTAAACAAAATTGACCGTGACTTTGCTCGTCCAGACGAAGTGGTTGATGAAGTAATTGATTTATTCATCGAACTTGGAGCAAACGAAGATCAGTTAGAATTCCCTGTTGTATTTGCATCAGCAATGAATGGAACAGCAAGCTTAGATTCAAACCCAGCAAATCAAGAAGAGAATATGAAATCATTATTTGATACAATCATTGAACATATTCCAGCACCAATCGATAATAGCGAAGAGCCACTTCAATTCCAAGTAGCACTTCTTGATTACAATGACTATGTTGGTCGTATCGGGGTTGGACGTGTATTCCGCGGTACAATGAAAGTAGGACAACAAGTTGCGTTAATGAAGGTTGATGGAAGTGTAAAACAATTCCGTGTAACAAAATTATTTGGTTACATTGGATTAAAACGTCAAGAAATTGAAGAAGCAAAAGCCGGAGACCTAGTAGCTGTTTCTGGTATGGAAGACATTAACGTTGGTGAAACGGTATGTCCAGTTGAGCATCAAGAGGCATTGCCATTATTACGTATTGATGAACCAACACTACAAATGACATTCCTTGTAAATAACAGCCCATTTGCAGGTCGCGAAGGTAAATATATTACATCTCGTAAAATCGAAGAGCGTCTTCGCGCGCAACTAGAAACGGATGTAAGTTTACGTGTAGACAATACAGAATCTCCGGATGCATGGATTGTATCTGGACGTGGAGAGTTACATTTATCAATCTTGATTGAGAATATGCGTCGCGAAGGATATGAATTACAAGTATCTAAACCAGAAGTAATCATTAAAGAGGTTGACGGCGTAAGATGTGAGCCAGTAGAACGTGTACAAATTGATGTGCCAGAAGAATATACGGGTTCTATCATGGAATCTATGGGAGCACGTAAAGGTGAAATGTTAGATATGGTAAATAACGGGAACGGTCAAGTTCGTCTTACATTTATGGTTCCAGCACGTGGCTTAATTGGTTATACAACAGAATTCTTAACTTTAACTCGTGGTTACGGTATTTTAAACCATACATTTGATAGCTATCAACCAGTACATGCTGGTCAAGTTGGTGGACGTCGTCAAGGTGTTCTAGTTTCACTTGAAACAGGAAAAGCATCACAGTATGGTATTATGCAAGTTGAAGACCGTGGCGTAATCTTCGTTGAACCAGGTACAGAAGTGTATGCAGGTATGATTGTTGGGGAACATACACGTGAGAATGATTTAACAGTTAACGTTGTAAAAATGAAGCAACAAACTAACATTCGTTCTGCAACAAAAGACCAAACATCAACAATGAAAAAACCGCGTATTATGACTTTAGAAGAGTCATTAGAATACTTAAATGATGATGAATACTGTGAAGTAACACCAGAATCAATTCGTCTTCGTAAAAAGATTCTTGATAAGAGCGAACGCGAAAGAGCTGCTAAGAAAAAGAAATCTGTAGAAGCGTAAAAAAATGAGAAAGCTGCCTTTTTATGAAAAGGCAGCTTTTTTATTTGGTTATTTTTTAGAAAATTTACTCTTTTATCTGGACAGTATTTTTTCTGCAAGGTACTCTTATAGTAGGTAACGTAGAGTTTGGAAATTAAGAAGTAAGGCACTACTAGTTTGTGGGTTGAATTAGGTTCATATGGTTTATTTTAGCTAGGGGATCTTTATTCATCTTTGCTAGATAAGGGGGAAGTGTAATGCTAGAGAGAATGTCATTTTTTGCAAAGCTATATAATGTAGATATGAATCCAGAGGTGGGGATGTGGCTGCTTTATGGTACAATGATTATTTTGAGTGCACTTGTATATAATTTGGGTTTTGCTAGGAAATTATCGCCATTACAAAATGTTGTAATTTATGTGGTATTAGCAATTGGGAGTACGGTTCTAACTTTTTTTGCGGTTTTTTTACCAGTGGGAGAAGGGCTCGTTGTGGCAGCGATTGTGCTCGGCATTTATAGATTGCGCTTACATCAAGCAAGGAAACAGAGAGCGAACTAAGGGGGGATGTTTTATGCGTTCTGTACAAGATACATTATACAATTGGCTTACGATTAAAACTGTTGCGGAAGCACGCCCGCATGATGGAGCTGCACAAGAAACATATTTACTATTTCATAGCATGCTACATGAAGATCATCAATTACGAGAGGTAATGGTGGAAAAGAAAGAAGATATGTATTTGGTTACATATGAACGAGAAGGGGAAAAACATTCTACAAGATTTCCAGTAGAGCTTATAGATTGTTTCTTAGATCAAATGAAACGAGAGCCGGAGAAATATAAATAAGTCCTCATCTGAATGATTAAGGACTTATTTGGCAGTTTACCACTCATCTTCTATTGTTTTATCACGATATAAGTGGAATTTTCCGGTTGCATGGCGTTCCATTGTACGTTCTGCAATACGTTCTGTGCATTCCATGCACATATATGTATGAATAGGACGGTTACGAAGCCTTTTGGCCATAGGATTTTCGTCATCTAACTCTTCTTTTTTATCACAAAGCATGCATTTGACTCTCATTTCGTCACCTCAATACAAATTCTATCGATATAAGTATATCATGTAAATTTGATATTTTTGAACTATAGGGGGAAAAAATAATATTTTCGCAATTCAAAAAATAAGTTATTATTAGGATGAAGAAAATTTGGAGGTGGAAATATGGCAAATGTAGTAGAACCTACATTGACAGATTCTTTAGTTCAATCTTTACGTGAAGGGCATATTATTACAATTGCAACGATTGATTTTGAAAAGGCTATTCCAAATGTAAGTGCTATTTCATGGGTATATGCAATGAATAAGACAAGCATACGATTTGCAGTTGATCAACGCTCCCGCATTGTGGAAAATTTACGCCATCAGCCAGGGCTTGTACTTACTGTAATGGCAAATGAATCTGTATTTTCCATTAGCGGTGAAGCAAAGATTTTAAAGGAGAGATTAGAAGGTATTCCGCTTAAGTTAACTGTAGTAGAAGTATCTGTTCAAGAAGTGCGTGATGTTATGTTTTATGGAGCAAAGCTTACTTCGGAACCAACATATGAAAAAACATATGATCTTCGTGCTGCTGAAAAACTTGATAATCAAGTTTTGACAGCAATGAAAGAATGATAGAAATGGATGAGCGCTATAATTGTTCATCCTTTTCTACTATTTTAACTAAAGTGAATAGCTGGCCTTTGCTGCATGTTAGAATATAAATTTTGATGAATGAATATCATATCTAGTTATAAATGCGACAAATGATTAAGAAAAGTTTTAATTTCTATGAATTTCGATTCTACCTCGTTAATACATTACATATAATTATAACAATGGTTCGTCCATATCACGATCATGGATGAAACCCTTGTTCTACAAATTTAAAAGTGGAGTCAGGGGGTAACAGGTTGGATAAAATTTATGTGTTAGATACGAATGTACTTTTGCAGGATCCTTTATCTATTTTTTCTTTTGAAACAAATGAGGTAGTGATTCCAGCAGTTGTATTAGAAGAGGTTGATTCGAAAAAACGCTACATGGATGAAGTTGGACGAAATGCTCGTTATGTATCTAAATTGATAGATAAATTTCGCGAATTAGGAAAATTGCATGATAGTATACCTCTTGAAAATGGAGGGACATTTCGTATTGAATTAAACCATCGCTCATTTGTTCAACTACAAGATATTTTTGTTGAAAAAACAAACGATAATCGCATTTTAGCTGTGGCGAAAAATTTATTTTTAGAAGAGCAAGAGAAAGAGAGTGGAAAGTCTGTCATTTTAGTCAGTAAGGATGTGCTTGTAAGAGTAAAGGCGGATGCTCTTGGTTTACAAGCGGAAGATTATTTAAGTGATCGTGTAATTGAAGTGGACAATATATATTCAGGTTTTTTAGAAGGCTACATATCAAAAGAAAAATTAAATCATTTTTATGAAAAAGGAGAGCTTCCTTTATCAGAAATTGCAAATCATCCATTTTATCCGAATCAGTTTATTGTGATGAAAGATGCGCTTGGTGGTTCTAGCTCTGCACTTGGAATTGTTGATTTTTCAGGAAAAAAAGTGAAGAAATTGGTTTTTCATAATGAGCAGGTTTGGGGCATACGTCCGCGGAATGTGCAGCAAACTATGGGATTGGAATTATTGCTTCGTGAAGATATTCCGCTTGTAACATTAACGGGTAAAGCGGGAACTGGTAAGACTTTACTTGCTTTAGCCGCTGGGCTTATGCAAACGGAGGATTTAGGTTTGTACAAAAAACTCCTTGTTGCCCGGCCAATTGTTCCGGTTGGAAAAGATATTGGTTATTTACCAGGGGAAAAAGAGGAAAAATTAAGACCATGGATGCAGCCGATTTTCGACAATCTAGAGTATTTATTTAATACAAAAAAACCAGGGGAATTAGATGCGATTTTAGCAGGGATGGGTTCAATTGAAGTAGAGGCGCTTACTTATATAAGAGGACGAAGTATTCCAGATCAATTTATTATTATTGATGAGGCACAAAATTTAACGAAACATGAAGTGAAAACAATATTAACAAGGGTTGGAGAAAAGAGTAAAATTGTCTTAATGGGAGATCCGCAACAAATTGATCATCCTTACTTAGACGAATATAATAATGGTTTAACGTATGTTGTAGAGAAATTCAAGGAACAAAAAATTAGCGGACATGTAAAGTTTGTAAAAGGAGAACGTTCAAATTTAGCGCAACTAGCAGCAGATTTATTATAAAGTAAAACTTTAATCAGTGGGGTTTTCTTCATCCCCACTGATTATTAGCCCTCACGAATCGGGCTTTTATGGGCAGCTGACCCCCACTTACCTGCTTTGCTTTTTCTGAATTTTGAGGTGGGGGTCTTACTGCCTGTTAATGCGGGATAAAAAGGAGTGGGACTTTGTCCCGCTCCTTTTCTAAATAATTGTAAACTTACGGATGTTTCGAATTGGATTGTTTATATTAGAACCATTACCAAAATAAAGGTGAACAGGTCCGTCTTCTCGTAATGGTGTTCCGTCTTTTGAAAATCCAAGAATAACATTGTTTGCTTCTTCTAATGAAAGACTGATTGTATCATGCAGTGTATGAATTTCAACATGCGTCGCTTCAGCTGCAATTTCGGCGTTTTTTAAAAAGGGATGAAGTGGTATGCCAAACGTGCCTGTAATGAGCTGTTCTTTTTTAAATTTTTTTACGCTTTTTTGAATAGGTGGGAAAGCGGCGCCATCACGGATTTCGCGATCCCAATGTTCAGAAGTATGCTTGAGATAGTCTTCTAATTCTGATGTTTCTTCTTTCGTTTCGGTGAAGTAAGTTGTTAAATCTACTTTTCGATCATCAAAAATCCAAACACTTGGATCAAGTGTGATTGGAAAACGGACTTTTCCGTTTATAAATAAGATTTCACTCATTGTTGTTCCCCCATTTGTATTATGCTCCCACTTTTCAGTATAATAGCATTAGACACGATTGTCACAAAAAATGTTTCTATTGCAATTTATTAAAACTATCGCTAATATTAATAGATAGGATAGGAGAGTAGGACGGAAACGGAGGGAATCAATTTGGCGTCTGAGACAGTAGCAAATCATCAGGAAAAGGCACTTGCCCTTCTACAAGCGGATGCGGAGAAGATTTTAAGACTTATTAAGGTGCAAATGGACCATCTTACAATGCCGCAATGTCCATTATATGAAGAAGTGCTCGACACACAAATGTTTGGACTATCCCGTGAAGTTGACTTTGCGGTTCGTCTTGGTCTTATTGCAGAAGAGCAAGGAAAAGACATGTTAGGAGAGCTTGAACGGGAATTATCAGCACTTCATGAAGCTTTTACAACCAAACAACAATAAAGGGTTCAAATAAGGGGGCTCAAACTGGCTAAGTTTGAGCTTTTTATTTGTATAATAAAGCAGGAAGAATTCCAATACATATGGAATACAACAATTAAACTGAAAACAGAAAGAGGATATTGAATGAAAAAAGTATGGAAGTCGATGGATTATTCATTATTGCTTCCACTTGTTATTTTATGTGTACTGGGAGTTATAATGGTATACAGTGCTAGCTCTATTGTAGCGATTACAAGGTTTGAAAAAGCGGCTAATTACTTTTTTAATAAGCAATTAATCGCATTAAGTATAGGTACAGTATTGGGATTAGGGATAATCGCTGTGATTCCATACCAGTTTTGGAGAAAAAGAATTGTTTTATTACTCATGATGCTAGGAAGTATTGGTTTGCTATCGTTAGCGTTATTATTAGGAAAAGAAACTAATGGTGCGCAAGCTTGGGTATTTGGTATACAGCCAGCTGAATTTGTTAAACTAGCTATCATTATCATACTCGCGCGTTTCTTTGCAAGAAGGCAAGAAACGGATACGTCAGTATGGAAAGGATCGGCAGGTACAATTCTGTTTATAGGGTTAATTATATTTTTAATCCTAAAACAAAATGATTTGGGGACAGTTCTATTAAACATTGGTATTGTTGGAATTATGTTCCTTTGCTCGGGTATTCCGATTAACAAGTGGATAAAGCGTATTTTATTAAGTACAATTGTATGGATTCCGCTTTTGTATTTAGTCGGTAACTTTGCATTGAAGCCTTATCAAAAAGCACGTTTTTCAGTGTTTTTAAATCCATTTGAAGATCCACAAGGTGATGGATTCCAATTGGTAAATTCTTTTATTGGTATTGCTTCGGGTGAATTAAACGGAAGAGGTCTTGGGAATAGTATACAAAAATTTGGATATCTACCGGAGCCTCATACAGACTTTATTATGGCAATTATATCGGAAGAGCTTGGTTTTATCGGAGTAGCGATTGTTTTGATTAGCTTGTTGCTTATTATTATTCGTTCACTTCGAATTGCTCAAAAGTGTAAAGAGCCATTTGGAAGTTTAATTGCTATAGGTATTGCTAGTATGCTTGGTGTGCAGACGTTTGTTAATATTGCTGGTATGTCTGGGCTAATGCCTCTTACTGGCGTGCCTTTGCCGTTTGTCAGTTATGGTGGCAGTTCTTTAATGGCGAATTTATTTGCAATGGGTATATTGTTGAACGTAGGTAGCTATGTGAAACGACAAGAGCAGCAACAAAAAGAAATATATGAGAAAAAAGAACAAGGTGAGCCACATCTTGTTGTTGTGAAATAGAAAGGCTTTGTGTTGGATGCACAAGGCCTTTTTATTATGATATTTTAAATAAGTTATACTTTGCGGGATTAAAGCGCTAATAGAGTGTCATATTTATTTTAATGTGTTATACAATAAAGCTATCAGAAAAAGAAGAGTTGTGCTATACTATTTTTGTGAAACAAATTGATCAGAAAACTTATCATTTGTTGAAAAATAAGGTATGATGTATAAAAATAAAGTGAAGCTTTCCGATTATAGTTTAGAAAAGAAAGTGAAGAACTTCACGCTCTTTAGGGCGTGTACCTATTTAATCTCTAGAGTGGTAGGAAAGTAGAGGGGGAAAATCATGACAAAGCTGCAACGTATTCAAAAAGTATTAGTAGCTAACCGTGGAGAAATTGCAATTCGTGTATTCAGGGCCTGTTCAGAACTTGGGTTAAATACAGTTGCAATTTATTCAAAAGAGGATAGCGGTTCTTACCATCGCTATAAAGCAGATGAGTCTTATTTAGTGGGAGAAGGAAAAAAACCAATCGATGCTTACCTTGATATTGAAGGTATTATTGAGATTGCGAAAAGCAATCACGTGGATGCAATTCACCCCGGATATGGTTTCTTGTCAGAAAATATCCAATTTGCTAGACGTTGTGAAGAAGAGGGAATTATCTTTATCGGACCAAAAAGTAAACATTTAGATATGTTTGGAGATAAAGTAAAAGCAAGAACACAAGCGCAATTAGCTAATATTCCAGTTATCCCTGGTAGCGATGGACCTGTTAATTCACTAGAAGAAGTTGAAGAGTTTGCTAAGCAGTATGATTACCCGATAATTATTAAAGCATCACTTGGCGGTGGCGGCCGCGGTATGCGTATTGTGCGTAGCGGTGATGAATTAAAAGAATCTTATGATCGTGCAAAATCAGAAGCAAAAGCAGCTTTTGGTAATGATGAAGTGTACGTTGAAAAATTCGTTGAAAAACCTAAACATATAGAAGTACAAATATTAGCGGATGAAGAAGGCAACGTTGTGCATTTATATGAGCGTGATTGCTCTGTACAACGTCGTCATCAAAAAGTAGTTGAAATTGCACCGAGTGTGTCACTATCAGATGAACTTCGTCATCGTATTTGTGAAGCAGCAGTAAAGTTAACGAAAAATGTTAACTATTTAAATGCTGGTACAGTTGAATTCCTTGTAAAAGGTAATGACTTTTATTTCATTGAAGTAAACCCGCGTGTTCAAGTAGAACATACAATTACAGAAATGATCACAGGAATTGATATTGTTCAGTCTCAAATTTTGATTGCTGATGGACACTCTTTACATAGTTCAACAGTGAGTGTACCAAAACAAGAAGACGTTATTGTGCATGGATATGCAATTCAATCTCGCGTAACAACAGAAGATCCGCTTAATAATTTTATGCCTGATACAGGGAAAATTATGGCGTATCGTTCAGGTGGTGGTTTTGGCGTTCGTCTTGACACAGGTAACAGTTTTCAAGGTGCAGTTATTACGCCATATTATGATTCACTACTTGTTAAAGTAACAACTTGGGCACTTACATTTGAACAAGCAGCTGCGAAAATGGAGCGTAACTTAAAAGAATTTCGTATTCGTGGTATTAAAACAAATATTCCATTCTTAGAGAATGTAGTAAAACATAAAAATTTCTTATCAGGAGAATATGATACATCGTTTATAGATGCTTCACCTGAATTGTTCGTCTTCCCAAAACGTAAAGACCGTGGAACGAAGATGTTAAGTTATGTAGGTACAGTAACAGTAAATGGTTTTCCTGGAGTAGGTAAGAAAGAAAAACCGATTTTCTCGGATGCACGTATACCAAATATGAAATATTCTGAATCAGTTCCAGATGGAACGAAACAAATTTTGGACGAACGTGGTGCAGATGGGCTAGTAAAATGGGTACAAGATCAGAAGCGTGTACTATTAACGGATACTACATTCCGTGATGCGCATCAATCATTACTCGCAACACGTATTCGTACAAAAGATTTAAACAAAATCGCTGAGCCAACAGCTAGAATGCTACCAAATTTATTCTCAGCGGAAATGTGGGGCGGTGCAACATTCGATGTTGCGTATCGTTTCTTAAAAGAAGATCCATGGGAACGTTTATTAGATCTTCGTGAAAGAATGCCAAATGTTTTATTCCAAATGCTTCTTCGTTCATCGAATGCAGTTGGTTATAAAAACTATCCAGATAATTTAATTCAAAAATTTGTAGAATGTTCAGCGCAAGCTGGTATCGATGTATTCCGTATTTTTGATAGCTTAAACTGGGTAGAAGGTATGAAGGTTACAATTGATGCTGTAAGAGAGAGCGGTAAAATTGCAGAGGCAACAATGTGTTACACAGGGGATATCCATGACCCAATGCGTAGTAAATATGACTTGAATTATTATAAAAACTTAGCAAAAGAATTAGAAGCATCAGGAGCACATATTCTAGGTATTAAAGATATGGCTGGATTATTAAAACCAAATGCAGCTTACGATTTAGTGTCTGCTTTAAAAGAAACGGTATCGATTCCGATTCACCTCCATACACATGATACAAGTGGAAATGGTGTTTTAACGTATACGAAAGCAATTGAAGCGGGTGTTGATATTGTCGATGTAGCTGTAAGCTCAATGGCAGGTTTAACATCACAACCAAGTGCAAATACGTTATATTATGCATTAGGCGGAAATGAAAGACAACCAGATGTGAATGTCGATTCGTTAGAAAAACTTTCACATTATTGGGAAGATGTTCGTAAATATTATGCACCATTTGAAAGTGGTATGAATGCACCACATACAGAAGTATACATGCATGAAATGCCAGGGGGGCAATATAGTAACCTTCAACAACAAGCGAAAGCAGTTGGTTTAGGAGACCGATTTGATGAAGTGAAAGTGATGTATCGTCGTGTCAATGATATGTTTGGTGATATTGTAAAAGTAACACCATCATCAAAAGTTGTTGGTGATATGGCACTATTTATGGTGCAAAATCACCTTACAGAACAAGATATTTTTGAGCGTGGACACTCGCTAGATTTCCCAGGTTCTGTTGTAGAAATGTTCTCTGGAGATCTTGGGCAACCATATGGTGGCTTCCCGAAAGAATTACAAAAGATCATTTTAAAAGGGAAAGAGCCATTAACAGTAAGACCAGGGGAATTATTAGAGCCGGTTGATTTTGATGCTTTAAAAGAAGAATTATTCCATAAACTTGGACGTGAAGTAACTATTTTTGATGTTGTTGCATATGCACTATATCCAAAAGTATTTATGGATTATCAAAAAGTAACTGGATTTTATGGGAATGTATCTGTACTTGATACACCAACGTTCTTCTATGGTATGAGGCTTGGTGAAGAAATTGGTGTGGAAATTGAACGTGGTAAAACATTGATTGTTAAATTAGTGTCAATTGGTGAACCGCAACCAGATGGAACTCGTGTACTTTACTTTGAATTCAACGGGCAACCGCGTGAAATTGTTGTCAAAGATGAAAGTGTTAAAGCAACAGTTGCACAGCGTGTGAAAGGAAACCGTGAAAATCCAAATCATATAAGTGCAACAATGCCAGGAACGGTCATTAAAGTCGTTGTACATGAAGGCGATGAAGTGAAAAAAGGCGATTCTATGGCAATTACAGAAGCGATGAAGATGGAAACGACGGTTCAGGCGCCATTCAATGGGAAAGTGAAGAAAGTATATGTAAAAGATGGCGATGCGATTCAAACGGGAGATTTACTCATTGAACTAGAACAATAATAATAAAGAAAAGAGCTGCCGAAAAGCAGCTCTTTTTTCGTGTTCGTAAAACAGATTCTTCACGGGTGGAAGTTTTACTTTATATAAAAATAATAACTTGCCATAGTGGCAAGTTATTAAAATGATTGTTTCTTTTTCGCTGTAGTTGATTGGTGTGTGTCTTGTGCGTTTGCTTTGCTTCTTGTACCTAACATAACTAAATAACATAATACGGCAAAGAGACAAGAGATAAAGAGCGAATGTAACAGTGCCATTGGCAAGCTTGCATCTGTATATATAACTAAGACACCAACAATCGCTTGAAGGGTAACGAGAATAAATGAAGTGATCCATCCCCAATATACAACTCGTTGCTTTTTATAATGACGAATAGCAAGAATCATCGCATATAGAATCCAAGCGAATATTAACATTGCTGCGATCCTGTGACCCATTTGAACCCATTCGTGTAACTGGGTAGGCCATGGTCTATTTTTACTACAAAGTGGGAAGTCTGGACATGCTAAACTTGCACGTTCATGACGTACTAGTGCCCCTGTATAGACGACAATATAGCTGTAAATTGTTACACCATAAATATGAAATTTCATTTTTTTGTCCATAATGAGAGAGCGTGCATCGAATTTTTTGTCAATCTCAAAAATAAGACATGCTAGTAAAATAACAGAAGCAAATGAAATTAAGGAAATACCAAAATGAATAGCAAGTACAGCAGGTACTTGTCCCCATACAACTGCGGCGGCTCCCATTAATGCCTGTGCAACTAGAAATACGAAAGATAAAATAGCGAGCGTTTTTGTTTCACGTACATGCTTATAATATTTCCATGATAATATACAAAGAAGTGTAACGAGAATCCCTGCAGATCCTGATGTTAAACGGTGACTTAGTTCGATAATTGTTTCCATTGACAAATTTGAAGGAACGAATTCACCATTACAAAGTGGCCATGATTTACCGCAACCTTGTCCTGAACCTGTTTTTGTAACTAATGCCCCTCCCAGTAAAACCAATAGTAGGTCGAGACTTGTAATGACTGCTAACCATTTAATAAAACGTTGCAACCTTTTCACCATCTTTCTGTTATGAAGTTATTGCGAAATATTTTCATTCCATCAATTTTATAGAACAAAACGCGCTACAGTCCTATGATATATAAAAAATAATAAAATAGCAAAGGAATGGGTGGATTGATAAAGTGCTTGCAAAAAACAAAAGAACGGAATAAAAAACACCTATTTTAGGGCGAAATACTTCTATTATAAAAAGAAATAGGGCCAAATATGACAAAATAGTTTATTATAGAAGATAATCTCATGTTATGATAGGGAGTAATAGGAGAAACTTTTTTGTTGTTCGACACAAAAAGTTCATGTTTTCTTCACAAATTGTTCGGGAAATATGATTTAATATATTCGAGTATGAGCGTAGATTAGTAGTAGAGTGAGAAAACACCATTTCTACTGTAATAATATTGCTATATAGAAGCGTATTACTTTCTTTAGTAAAGACGCGAAAGAAGGATGAAAGTTTTAAGAGGGGGTTGAAATGATGAACCATGCAACAAGTGAGCTGCATGATGAGTCAGCTATAACAGATGTACCGGAAACAACACGTGTACAAGATTTATTAGCGCTCGTTAAGATGGGGATTGTAAACTCAAATACACTTACGGTGTTTACAGGGTTTTGGTTGGCTTTACACTTTAATGGATTAAATGCTACGAACCATTTGGATAAAATGTTCTTTACAATTGTCGGCTCGGCTTTAATTATGGCAGGATCATGTAGCTTGAATAATTATATTGATCGGGATATCGATCACTTAATGGAACGGACAAAAAATCGTCCGACAGTAACAGGAAAATATAAACCTGGGTTTGCCTTAACATTAGGTATTACTTTATTGCTTCTTGGTTTTGTATTCTTGTTATTTACAACACCAATGGCAGCAATTATAGGTTTTATTGGTGCTTTCACATATGTTGTTTTATATTCACTATGGACAAAACGAGCATATACACTAAATACAGTAGTAGGTAGTGTATCTGGAGCAGTTCCACCTTTAATTGGCTGGGCAGCAATTGATCCTAGTTTAGGTCATCCGATTGCTTGGATGCTATTTTTAATTATGTTTATTTGGCAAATCCCACATTTCCTCGCGTTAGCGATGAAACGTGTTGATGAATATCGAAATGCAGGTATTCCAATGCTTCCTGTTGTACATGGATTTGATATTACAAAACGTCAAATCATGATTTGGACAGTATGTTTATTACCACTACCATTTTATATGAGTGGACTGGGAGTAACATTCATGGTAATTGCAACATTGCTTAACATTGGATGGATCGTATTAGGATTCTATGGATTCCGTAAGAAGGATGACATAAAATGGTCCATACAAATGTTTGTCTACTCCTTGAATTACTTGACAATCTTATTTGTGTCAATGATTGTAGTTACATTCTTCTAAGACAACGACATGAGGGGATTTCTTTACGTTGAGATTTACTTTACTTACTATAAATAAAGTACAATCTAATTCACAAAGAAAGTGGGGGTTGTTTGTATGAAGAAACAGTGGCGACTGCTTTCATTCGTTTCACTGCTGGCTTTACTGTTAGGGGGATGCGGTAAAGCCTTTCAATCTACTTTAATTCCGCAAGGTGAAGTAGCAAAAATGCAATATGATTTACTCTTGTTAGCAAGTGCGATTATGGTAGGCGTTGTACTTGTAGTTACTATTATTTTCTTGTATGTAATTGTGCGTTTCCGACAAAAGAAGGGTCAAGAGGATTATATCCCGAAGCAGGTTGAAGGAAATCACAAACTAGAGATTATATGGACAGTCATTCCGATTATTCTTTTGCTAATATTGGCTGTTCCGACTGTTACATATACATTCAAACTTGCTGATGTAAGTGCGATGGAGAAAAAGAATATTGATAAAGATACAATCGTTGTTGATGTAACAGCGAATCTTTATTGGTGGGAATTTTCTTATAAATCAGAAAAGATAGTGACTTCGCAAGACTTAGTTATCCCCACAGGTAAAAAAGTGTATTTGAATCTGAAAGGTGCTGATATTAAACATTCATTTTGGGTTCCATCTTTAGCTGGAAAAATGGATACGAATACAGATAATGTCAACAAAATGTGGTTAAAGGCAGATAAGTCAGGCACTTATAATGGTTTTTGTACAGAATTTTGTGGCCCATCACATTCTTTAATGCAATTTAAAGTAAAAGCTGTTGATGAAAGCGAGTACAAAACTTGGATTGCAGATATGAAGAAACTTGATGGTAAGAAAGAAGTAGCTTCCACAAAAGAACAAGAAGGTAAAGAAATATTCAACAAAAGCTGTATCGGTTGTCATGCAACTGGATCAAATGATAGTAGACCACCTTCTGCACGTATCGCACCAAACCTAGCAAATTTTGCTGATCGCGATATGGTTGCCGGCATTGCTGAAAATAATGAAGAAAACCTAAAAAAATGGCTAAAGGATCCTGAAAATATGAAGCCAGGAAATAAAATGACTGGTAAATATGGCAACTTAACGGACGACGAAGTAGAGGCATTAAATGCATATTTGAAAACGTTAAAAGTTGAGAAGTAAAGAGGGATTATTTGCGAAGGGGAGGTTGAAAACGTGAGTTCTGTAGCAAAAAAACAGGGGATGGGTGCTGTTATATGGGATTATTTGACGACAGTAGACCATAAAAAGATTGCCATTCTCTATTTAATTGCAGGTGGATTATTTTTTATCATTGGCGGAATAGAAGCATTATTTATCCGTCTTCAATTAGCCATTCCGAATAATGCTTTTCTTGTTGGGGATGCTTATAATCAAGTATTAACAATGCACGGTACAACAATGATTTTCCTCGCAGCTATGCCGCTCGTGTTTGCATTTATGAACGCTGCTGTGCCACTTCAAATTGGGGCACGCGATGTGGCGTTTCCATTTTTAAATTCACTTGGATTTTGGTTGTTTTTCTTTGGTGGAGTATTTTTAAACTTAAGTTGGTTTTTAGGAGGAGCACCTGATGCAGGGTGGACATCTTATGCATCGTTATCTCTTGCTTCTGAAGGTCATGGTGTTGACTTTTATGTACTAGGATTACAAATATCGGGTATAGGTACACTGATTGGTGGTATTAACTTCCTTGTAACAATTATTAATATGCGTGCACCTGGAATGACATATATGCGTATGCCGATGTTTACATGGACAACATTTGTAACGTCTTCACTTATTTTATTTGCTTTTCCTCCATTAACAGTTGGATTGGCACTACTTATGTTAGATCGTTTATTTGGTACAAGTTTCTTTAACCCAGCTTTAGGTGGTAATACGATTATATGGGAGCATTTATTCTGGATTTTTGGTCACCCAGAAGTGTACATTCTTATACTCCCAGCTTTCGGAATATTCTCAGAAATTTTCGCTACATTTTCTAAAAAACGACTATTTGGTTACTCATCTATGGTATTTGCAACAGTGTTGATTGGATTTTTAGGATTCATGGTATGGGCGCATCACATGTTCACAGTTGGTCTTGGTCCTGTTGCAAATGCTATTTTTTCAGTTGCAACAATGGCAATTGCAGTTCCGACCGGTATTAAAATATTTAACTGGCTCTTTACAATGTGGGGCGGGAGTATCAGGTTTACAACGCCAATGATGTGGGCGGTTGCTTTTATTCCATCATTCGTAATGGGTGGTGTAACAGGAGTCATGCTTGCCTCGGCTCCGGCTGACTATCAATTCCACGATAACTATTTCGTTGTGGCGCATTTTCACTACGTAATCGTTGGTGGGGTAGTGTTCGGATTACTAGCAGGTGCACATTATTATTGGCCGCTTATGTTTAACAGAGTATTAAATGAAACACTAGGGAAAATTACATTTTGGTTGTTCTTTATTGGTTTCCATTTAACATTCTTTATCCAACATTTCCTTGGGTTAATTGGTATGCCACGTCGCTACTTTACGTATTTACCAGGACAAGGGTTAGAAACGGGGAACTTAATTAGTTCAATTGGTGCTATATTTATGGGACTTGGAACGATTGTTCTTCTATTCAATGTTGTGAAAACATCATTATCTAAAGAAAAAGCGGGACGTGATCCATGGGATGGTCGTACTTTAGAATGGACAATGCCAGCCCCAACACCAGAATATAATTTTAAGCAATTACCATTCGTTCGAGGATTGGATCCGTTTTGGATTGAGAAACGTGAAGGAAATAAAGAAATGACACCGGCAGAGCCTGTTAGTGACATTCATATGCCTAACCCTTCATTTTCACCATTTGTTATATCTCTTGGATTATTTATAGCGGCATTTGGTGCAATGTATATGCAAGGTGGAAAAGATAAGTTTTGGCTCTTGGTTGCAATTATTGGACTTATCATTACGTTTGGTGCAATGTTCTTACGTTCAGTAATTGATGACCATGGTTATCATATTCATAAAGAAGACTTAGATGATAAGGGGGGCACAGCGTAATGCATGTAGAGGAAAAATTAACAAATGAAACATTTCCAGCAGAACCTGAAAAAGCAACCCTTGAGGGAAAAAATAAGTTTGTTGGATTTTGGTTATTTCTTGGAGGCGAAACAGTATTGTTCGCTTCCTTATTTGGCACATATTTAGCGCTGAAAAATTCTACAAACGGCGGCCCCACTTCTCAAGAAATGTTTCAAATGCCACTTGTTTTTATTATGACGATGCTTTTGTTAACAAGTAGTTTAACAAGCGTATATGCGATGTATCATATGAAGAACTTTAACTTTAAGCAAATGCAGCTTTGGTTAATTGTTACAGTACTATTAGGATTGGGATTTTTAGGATTTGAGATTTATGAATTTTATCATTATACACACGAATTCAAGCATACGATGAGAAGTAGTGCATTTGGTTCAGCGTTTTACGCACTTGTTGGAACTCATGGATTGCACGTATTGTTTGGATTGTTATGGATCTTAACATTAGTTTTTCGGAATGCGAAGCGGGGACTGAATTTATATAATGCCCCAAAGTTTTACGTTGCATCTATTTACTGGCACTTTATTGATGTAGTTTGGGTGTTTATTTTCACTGTAGTATATTTGATGGGAATGGTGGGATAAACAATGGCGATAAAGCAAACAAACACAAGTAACTCAAAGGTAGATCTCGTTTATCGTAGAAAAAAAAGTGCAGAAGAAATGAGACATCAAGTGATTACATTTGGTTTAATGATTTTCTTAACGATTGTAGCTTTTGTGGCGGTCGCTTATCCGAAAACATTTAGTCCTCTTTTCTCGGTACCATTTATTCTACTGTTAGCTGTTGTGCAAGTAATATTTCAATTGTACTATTTCATGCACATGAGTCATAAAGGACATGAAGCAGCAGCTTTTTTCCTATATTCGGGATTATTAGTAGGATTGTTAACAATTTTAGCTTTTATGACGATTGTCTGGGTTTAAAAAAGTAAAGAATAGGGAGCTTGAAGTTATCTTCGCTCCCTTTTTCCTATGAGGGTAAGGAGTTCATATTGAAAGGGTGGGTGTAAAAGTGAGCAACTTATGGATATTTGGTTTTCAAGCTTTATGGAGCCCGATCTTTTTACTGTTTATGGTTTCTGTCCTTATCTGTTACTTTCTTATTATCGGGCCATATAGGAATCGGTTCGAAAATGCAGAAAAGGTAAACAAAATGCAGATATTTTATTTTACGGCAGGAATAATCCTTCTATATATTGTGAAGGGGGGACCTGTTGATTTACTTGGGCATATTATATTCAGTGCACATATGTTTGAGATGGCGGTGATGTATATCGCAGTACCTCCGCTATTACTATTAGGAATACCGATTTGGTTATATCAATATATTACATCCTTTAAGGTTGTTCAAATTATATTAATGCTGTTTACAAAACCGCTTATTGCGCTGTTTGTATTCAATGGTTTATTTTCTTTTTATCATTTACCAGTAGTTTTTGATACTGTAAAACAAAGTCAAATTGCACACCCTATCTTCCTTGCGGTTCTATTTTTTACAGCAATCATGATGTGGTGGCCGATGCTAAATCCATTACCAGAGTATCAAACGTTAAGTGAAATAAAGAAAATAGGGTATATGTTTGCAAATGGTGTATTATTAACACCAGCTTGTGCATTAATCATTTTTGCAAGTGAATCATTGTTTGCTACATATACAGATCCCAGTGCCTGGATGAAAGCGATGGAGCTTTGCGTGCCTGCAGGGACACTAACTGACTTAAATATAACCGGACCAGAGTTTTTACATTGGATGCCAATTGTACAAGATCAACAAACAGGTGGTATCATTATGAAAATTGTCCAGGAAATAGTGTACGGTATGATTATTGGTTATGTATTTTTTAAATGGGCACGTAGAGAGCGCAAAAAAGATGAGGAGCAACTACAGGCAGTGCCTCCATATTTGCAAACGAAATAAAAAGGTGCGAACGTCCTAATTCGTATCTCTGGATATAGCACACAAGTGAGTGAGCAATGGATGTTAACGAATCGTTCGAATACATGGTAAAATTTGATGTATACATTATCTGTAAATTTAGCAGGATATGATGGCGTGTTTTATTACTTTAGCGAAGGGCAAGTGTGTAATTTTGATGGCACTACATTAGTACAAGGGCACTGAAATCCGTGGGAGATTGTTACTGCAGAAGTGTATACGGAATTAGCAGATCAAGCTAGATTAGGATGGGGGCTTGAAAATAATATTTACAATTTAGGGCCTAGAGGTTATGTAGCTACGCCAGGAGGGGTAAAAGAAAACTCATACACATTTGTAAAAGATTTAACAGAAGGCAAGTATAAAGTTCCGTGGGAAGATAAGATTAAAGTAAAAGACGGGTCTATATATGGGTATCCAGTTAAAAAGACAATTCATTCTTAATTTGTAAACAAAACAGGCGTGTCCATATAGACACGCCTGTTTTGTTTATTCAATAACTTGAAATTCCTTTAGCTCTTTTTCAATGTTTTGCAGAAGTTGTTCGCTTTTTTGAAGTACGTTTGTAGGGAAATTTTCATTTTCTCCATATTCAACACCATGTGGATAATAATGTTTTCCTAACAATGGAGGAAGTAATTTCACTTGTGCATGTCGCCCTCCGATTTCTCCTTCTACAGCAAGTCCTTGTACCCGTAAATAGTATACATCCTTTAATATTTCAAATTTATAGTCGTATGTAACTCGCTCATAATCCCATTGCCCAGCAAGTACAAAATGTTGATTTTGCATGACCTCCGTTAATAATGTGAAATCAACTACTGCACCTATAATTTTTGAATTTGTAAATTGCATGGAATCCCTCCTTATTTTTATTTGATACCCTTTAATTTTATAATAGTATGAATAATGAGAAATCGCAATTCGTATTGAGAGAAAAGGGGGAATCACGGCTTTTTTCATAAAAATATGATATAGTGAAAATAGTATAGTACACAAAAGAGAAAAAATATTTGTGTATATCTCAATTTTATGTTTGACCAGGAGGTATATTGTTTGAAGAAATTATTACGTATCGTAATGATTACGGTTTTTATTTTAGCAATTGATTTGTACGGGAAATTACTCGTTTCACAATATATATTACAGCCATCTCATTCTAAGCAGGAACATAAGATTGTTAAGAAAAAGAAACAGATAAATGAAGGATTCCCAGAGACAATTTCCCAATTAATAGGGGGAGATTCAGAAAGTTTATTAGCAAAATGGGGTGAGCCAGCTCGAATTGAACCTTCGGCGTATGGTTACGAGTGGTGGATTTATAATCAGGATTTGTCAAAATATGTACAGTTTGGTGTTGCAGAACATAAAATTGTAACAGCTTATGCTGCCGGGGATCAACTGGATGTAGCACCATTTCGTATGAATGAAAAATATGAGGAGACGTATAAAAAAAATCCATTCTCACATGAAATTTCTTTGAAAGAAGGAAGGAACAGCTATCAATTTGAATTATCTGATGCTGAAATTGCAGAACAACCACTTGTTTCGATAGAAGAAGATAGTTGGGCGCAGTTATATTTTGACAGATTCACACATGAACTTGTTGGAATTCGGTATATGGATGACGAGGTATTGCTTCGACAACGACCGTATCAGCTTGTTTATTCTGGAGAATTAGGGGCGGAACAACCAATCACTCCAGAAAAGATGACACAAATAGAACAGGGGAATATGCAACAAATTCTAGATTTGACTAATATTATTCGTAGTCGTCATCAATTACCACTATTAACATGGGATCAACAAACAGCTGAAGTGGCTTTTGGACATAGTAAAGATATGAAAGAAAATAATTATTTTTCACATGATTCACCCAAATTCGGGACTTTAGGAGATCGATTACAACGCGGTCAAGTTGCATTTCAACTTGCAGGTGAAAATATAGCAGCGCAGCATACTGATGGCATCGCTGCAGTACAAGGATGGCTGAATAGTGAAGGGCATCGGAAAAATTTGTTAAATGAACAATTTACTGGACTAGGTGTTGGAGTCTTTGATAAATTTTATACGCAAAATTTCATTAGAAAATAGGGGAAGGTGCATGAATCGTTTAAAAATAGGCGAACCATGCGCCTTTTTTTTCTTACAATATAGTAGATACATCTGAAGAGGTGAGGATTATGACAAAAACAAAAGGACCATTACATCCTTCTGTTCAACAATTTAAAGAGTTTGTAAACCATCACCCTAAAATGGTTCATGAAGTTCGAAATGGTCAAAAAACATGGCAACAATTTTATGAGGAATGGTATTTACTTGGAGAGCAAGATGAAATGTGGAAGGTCTATAAAGCAGATGGTGAAGCACTTTCTTCTCCAGCACAAGAAAATAATGATGAAAAAGCTGCTGATTTGATGGGGCAAATGCTTTCTTTTTTTAAAAAATTAGATGCAGAGCAAATGCAGCAACATCTAGCTAATGTAACAAGTGCGATAGGGAGTGTACAACAGGTTATTCAGCAATTTCAAGGAAATCGTACACGACCTGAGCAAAGAACTTCTGAAAATAATCCATTTTTCTTTCGGAAAGATTAGGAGGAAAAGAGGATGAGGGCAGAGCTTATGGAATTTATAAAGTCTGATAAAGATTTAGAGCGCTATATTCGTGAACAACCCCACTGGTATCGAAAGTTATCCCGTAATCCGGAAGAAAAAGAGGCATTTGAATTAGCTGCCTTACAGTATTATAAAAAGACAATCCCAGATAAAGTTGCAAAATTTCAAAATCAATTGGCGGTTGCTTCTATTATGATTGACATGTTTCAATATATGAAGCAGCAAAATGCAACGTAATTGGCAGGAAAAACTATGTCCGTCATACGAAACTTTTGATACAATAGAAACGGATTATTGAAAAAAGGAGTTATAGCATGACGGAAATTTGTTTAGTACGACATGGACAAACTGATTGGAATTTTCAAGAGATTATTCAAGGGCTTGAAGATATTCCGCTTAATGAAGTTGGGAAAAAGCAAGCGAGTCAAAGTGCAGCTGCACTAAAATTGGAAACGTGGGATGTAATTATTAGCAGTCCTTTAATTAGAGCACAGGAAACAGCACAGGCAATTAGCGATGCTGTTGGGATACAGTCCATTCTTCTTGATGAACGTTTTGTTGAACGGAATTTTGGAGAGGCTTCAGGAAAACCAGTTCCTACAGTTAGAGAACTTATTGCAGAGGGAAATGTAGAGGGTATGGAGACAGATGAAGAGATTGTAAATCGTTGCTTTGCTGCATTGCAGGATGTTGCACAAGTACATGAAGGTAAGCGCATTATTATTGTTGCACATTCACATGCGATAAAAGCAATTTTACACGCAATTTTACCTGATGAAATTACATTTAAAACGCCACTGAAAAATGCATGTATTAGTTATGTAAAAGAGGAGAATGGAAGCTGGGACGTACTACGATATAATATCGCAGAGCATATTTGTGTATAAGAAATGATGATGGGTGAGTGTTTTCGGCAATAGAAATTTTCAATTTGTATGTAGATGTGATACTCAAATTAGTAGTTCTGCTTTAAATGTGTTATGATGGGTACTCGGAGGTGTCTCTCATGATTGTAGCGACGCTTGAAAGCGTAATGATATTAGAAGCGGCAGAACAGCTTGCAAAAGCGATTGTCTGTTCAGATATAGCAGAGAGTTATCGTGAATGTTATAAGGCGTTACAGGAAGATTTGGAGGCTCAAACATTAATTGGTCAATTTACAGTAATGAAAGAGCGATATGAAGAAGTGCAACGCTTTGGAAAATACCATCCTGATTATACTTTCGTTTCGAAAAATATGCGGGAATTAAAACGTTCTGTAGACTTGCATGAAAAGATAGCTGCTTTTAAAAAAGCAGAAAACGCTTTGCAAAAATTATTAGATGAAGTCAGTGTAGCAATTGGTTCAGAAGTATCATCTGCTATTAAAGTTCCTACTGGAAATCCGTTTTTTGATGCAGGTGGATGCGGAGGCGGTTGTGGCTCTGGTGGAAGTTGTGGTTGTAAAAAAACGGGGTGATATGCCCCGTTTTTTAGAATATGAAAGAAACCGTATACAGAACTCATTCTACAACGTACTATAATTTCACAAATTTCTGATTAATGTTTATAAGATACAATAATATGAGTATATAAAAGGAGAAGATGGAGAAAATTATGTTCGGGCAACGACAAAGTATGATTGTTTATTTACATTCATTGAAACATGCCAAGATTTTAAGGAAATATGGTAATATACATTACATATCAAAGCGTTTGAAATATGCAGTCGTATATTGTGATATGGAACAAATAGAGCATATGATGCAAAAACTAAATAAACTTCCTTTTGTGAAAAAAATTGAGCAATCATATCGCCCGTTTCTTAAAACGGAATTTGAGAATTCACGTCCGGATCGCGCGAAAGAATACGACTATAGTTAAAGAGAAAGGCCCCCACTAATTTTGGTGGGGGTTTCTTTATATTAATAAAAATACAATGAGTATAAAAACTGTTACTGCATTGGGGGAATGAAATGATTCATTCGTAAAATGCCAATAAGGTGATTAAAATATAATTCTTTTTCTGGAAAAATTGTAGAAGGTTTTACTGTAAAGGAAGTAATCTTTTTCCCGATTTGTTCAGCTGTTTCTTCGAATAAGACGATTCGTTTACTTTTTGAATCCTCAAGTATAGGAATCCCTTCACGGCATATGTATAGCGGTTGGAAGTCACCAACTGTGGTCGGTTTAAGAACAACAACTAGTGAGCATACTTTTTTATCGTTTTTTAAGGTTTCGAATTGTAACATATGTGAGACACGATCTTTATTTGTATTTGCAATCTCAAGTAATTCATATAAATCGGAGTAGCCTTCTCCTAGTTCAATAAAACGTTGAATCATATTATTTCCTCCTCTTTCTTTTACTGTATCATTTCATTTTTAAAATGAAAAGCAGGCAAAGAAAAAAACCCTGCAAAGCAGGGCCCTTCTTATACTAGTATGTACTAGTAAGAAGGCAAAGGGAGAGGAGAAACCGGAGGAAGAACTTATGGGGAAACGTAAGTCTTCTCCGCGGTTGGCAACAACATCGAAGGTGATGTTGTTATATTTATTTATGTCCAATCTAAATGAAGATATACATAATGAATTTAAAATTTATCGTAGGCTTTTTATTTTTCTTTCTTTTATTTTATGATAGGATAAAAAAGATAAAGTGAACCTTGTGTTAGTAGAGAGGGTTATACTCGCAAATAGCGAGATGAATATACATATGGAACACTGAAAAGTTATCATGCAATTGATGGCTTTTTAAAGAAATAAATTATTTTTCCTTTTGATAGGCAGCGAATTCGATTACTCTTTAATGGGAAAATATATAGAAAACAGTGGAATTTGATAGCGATTACGGGAGCGGATATGCGTTTGTAATAATCGCTCGATAGATTGAAATAAAGGTAGTGACAGCGAATGAGAGTAGTTTCTGGAAAATGTAAAGGGCATCCGCTTAAGGCTGTGCCAGGTAATACAACGCGACCGACAACAGATAAAGTAAAAGAAGCCATCTTTAATATGATTGGTCCTTATTTTGAAGGAGGGATTGCTCTCGATTTGTTTGGAGGTAGCGGAGGGCTTGGAATTGAAGCACTTAGCAGAGGGATTGACAAAGTAATTTTTGTTGATCGAGATAATAAAGCGGTGAAGGTGATTCATCAAAATTTAGAAAGTTGCAGAGTACATAATCAAGCTGAAGTGTACAGAAATGATGCAGAGCGTGCTGTAAAGGCACTGATTAAACGTGAATTATCATTTGACCTTATACTGCTGGATCCACCATACAAAGACCAAAAAATCATTTCATTAATTAGTGTTATAGATCAACATGGATTATTGAATAAAGATGGATTGATTATGGCAGAACATGGGGACGATGTAATCTTACCTGAGACAATTGGGGGACTTGTAAAGGTAAGAGCAGAAAATTATGGTATTACGGCAATTTCGATTTATAAGTATGAAGGTGAGGGGACCGAATGACAAGTATAGCAATTTCTTCAGGGAGTTTTGATCCAATAACTCTTGGGCATTTGGATATTATTAAAAGGGGCGCAAAGGTGTTTGACGAAGTATATGTTGTCGTTTTAAATAATTCTTCTAAAAAACCGTTCTTTTCAGTCGAAGAGCGCCTAGAGTTAATTCGAGAAGCAACAAAAGATATTCCAAACGTAAAAGTTGATTCACACAGTGGACTGTTAGTTGAATATGCAAAAATGCGTAATGCAAACGCAATTTTGCGTGGTTTACGTGCAGTTTCTGATTTTGAATATGAGATGCAAATTACATCGATGAATCGTAAGTTGGATGAAAATATTGAAACCTTTTTTATTATGACGAATAATCAATATTCATTTTTAAGTTCGAGCATTGTGAAGGAAGTGGCTCGCTATGGTGGAAATGTAGCTGGTCTCGTTCCTCCTATTGTTGAGCGCGCTTTAAAAGAAAAGTTTCAAACCCCGTTAAGATGAACGGGGTTTTTCTTTGTTTATTATGCGCAAGAATAATAAAATAACATATAGATATAAACAAAGTAGTGTAAAGGCGGGACCGTAGTCAAGCAATAATTCCCAAGCTTTCGTTAGAATAGAAGAATGGTTTAATAAAAATACAGGAATATCTTGTTGATTCGGTGAAAAAGAATGTAAATTTTCATAAAGTGGTACCCAAAATATAAAAGTGTAAATTGGGGCTAGAATGCTTTGGATAATCCTTGCAAAAAAATATGGTTTAAAGCGAATATCAGTTTCGGCTAAAATACTGGCTACCTGAGCTTGAATAGAAAGGCCGCTGAATGCCAAAATAAAGCTCGTTACCATTGCTTGTTCAAGAATTGTAGTCTGATTGGTTTGGCTAATCATTTGGCTACCTAGTGTCATTTCAAAAAGTCCTGATAAGATGGGAATGCTAAAGTGTGGCGATAGTTGGAAGAAAGTTAAAATGTTTTGCATAATAAAAGCTAGTGCTGCCGTGAGTTGGAAGACAGTAATCATTTTATTTAAAACGGAGAATAAAATAATAAATCCACCAATCATGAGTAAAGTTTGAATAGAGGAGATAATCGCATCACCAAGTATTTTTCCGATTGGTCTGTTTTCTTGTAAACGTGTTTCGTGGAGAATTGAAAATGCGTGTTGTAAGGGACGTTTTTGAGTGGATTGTTTTTCTTTTATGTAAGTATTGTTATTACCATAAAAACGCATAAGTAATCCGACAGTAAAGTTGCTAACATAATGTGCAACAGCTAGTATGAAACCTAATTTTGGATTATTAAAAAAGCCAATAGAAATAGCTCCAAAAATAAATAATGGATTAGAAGAGTTTGTAAACGATACGAGTCGTTCTGCTTCGATTTGTGTTAACTGATTACTTTGGCGAAGTCTCGCGCTTAATTTGGCGCCTGAAGGAAAACCGGAGGCCATTCCCATTGCCCAGACAAAGCCGCCGATACCAGGTACACGAAAGAGCGGACGCATAAGCGGCTCTAATATAACACCAATAAACTTTACAACACCTATACTAATTAAAAGCTCCGCAACGATAAAAAAAGGTAGTAGCGAAGGAAAGACAACTTCCCACCATATATTTAACCCGCGAATAGAAGATTGCAAAGCGGCTTGGGGGTGAAGTACGAGAGAAAATGTTAGAAAGAGCATCGTTATGGTGAGAAAAGCTGTTTTCCATTTTTCATACATTTTAACGTAACCCCCTTTGTCCCAAAAACGTTCATTTCAGTATACGTGGATACATGGTGAGTTTAGACCATAAGTATGAAAAAGAGGATGAAAAAATTTTAAGGGTGAGGGAAATGAATGAACCGAAAATAGGCTTAGCTCTTGGATCTGGAGGCGCAAAAGGTTTTGCACATGTAGGAATTATTAAAGTGCTACGTGAAGCGAATATCTCTATCGATATGATTGCAGGAAGTAGCATGGGAGCGTTAATTGGGACATTTTATGCGGCGGGTTGTGACGTTGAGCGGCTCTATCGAATGGCGGCTGTATTTAAAAGAAAGTATTATTTGGATTTTACTGTACCCAAAATGGGATTTATTTCTGGAAAACGTGTAAAAGATATGATTAAAATGTTTACATATAATAAAAAAATAGAAGAGTTAGATATCCCAACTGCAGTTGTGGCCACTGACATTTTAAAGGGGGAAAAAGTTGTATTTACAAGCGGTCCTATTACTGATGCAGTGAGGGCGAGTATTTCTGTGCCAGGAGTGTTTGTACCAGAGAAAATAGACGGTCGCTTACTAGTAGATGGCGGGGTGATTGATCGTATCCCTGTATCCGTCGTCAAAGACTTGGGCGCTGATATTGTAATTGCTGTGGATGTATCTCCCATTAAGGTAAACGGAGAAGTCACATCTATTTACGATGTTATTATGCAGAGTATTGAAATTATGCAACATGAACTGGTTGTTAATCGGCAAATTGCTTCAGATTTAATGATGCGTCCAGCAGTAGAGCAGTTTAGTTCTCGTGCTTTTACCAATATTGAAGACATTATTCGAGTTGGAGAAGAAGAGGCTGAAAAACACATTCAGAAAATTTACTTATTAATTGAGCAGTGGAAGGAGAAAAATAATGTTTAAGCGTTTTCGGTTTCTCTATGCAATTTTAATTGGGGTTATATTGGCAATGTTACTTGTCTATGTACGCCTTCCATATTATATAACAAAGCCAGGCATGGCGGCAAAATTAGAACCCTATGTACAAGTTGATGGTGGAAAGAAAGAATCAGGTGATTTTATGCTCGTGACAGTTTCAATGGGGCCTGCAAATGTTATAAATTTAATAGCTGCCCAATTTAATAAATATAATCACATTTCTAAAGCAGAGGAAATTTTACAAAAAGGCGAGAGTGATGAGGAGTATCAGTTTCGCCAAGCGTATGCAATGAAAGAATCTCAAAATGCAGCAATTTATAATGCTTATAAACGTGCAAATCGTTCAGTTTCCTTTCAAGAGAAAGGAGTATTAGTTGCTGGGGTTGCTAAAAATATGTCCGCCGAAGGAAAATTAAAACTTGGGGATGTAATTATTGCTGTTGATGGTCAGCCTTTTGAAGCGATAGACCAATTTATTGCGCACATGGCAGGAAAAAAAGAAGGTGAAGTAGTAAATATTGAATATATTCGAGGGGAAAAGCATTTATCGGAAAAGTTAACACTAAAACAAATTCCTGATGGTAAGGGGCGTGTAGGAATTGGAGTTTCAATTGCTCCTTATAAAGAATTAGTAGTAGATCCAAAAGTGAAAATCGATTCACATGAAATTGGTGGTCCTTCAGCGGGATTAATGTTTACATTAGAAATTTATAATCAATTAATTGAAAAAGATATGACAAAAGGCCATGAAGTTGCTGGGACAGGAACGATTAATGAAAATGGAGAAATTGGTCCAATTGGGGGTATTCAACAAAAGGTTGTAGCAGCTAGTGATGCAGGTGCAGAAATATTCTTTGCTCCAAATGAAAAAGGGGCACCGAAATCGAATTATAAAGAAGCGCTTGAAGCAGCGAAAGATATTAAGACGAAGATGAAAATTGTACCAGTAGATACATTGGATGATGCGTTAACATATTTAGAAAAAATGTCAGAAAAAAAGTAAACCTCTCGCTACAGAGAGGTTTTTTTATACTATTCGCGGGAAGTAAGACCCCTACCTTAAAATTCCGTAAAAGAAGTTAGGCGGGAGAGTAATTGCCCGTAAAAACTCGATTGGTGAGGGCTAATTAAAGTTGTTCGTCGTTTCATCGTACCGAATAGGATGTTGCGTTATATCCTTTTGTATACATTTTGTGCGTGAAGGTTCTTGTAGCACTGAAAAATAAACAGCATTTGCCTTTCGATCTATATCTAGAGCTGGGTGCCTGAATGTCTTCGCATGAGTAAGAAGCGGGAGTCCCAGATTTTTTTTTTGTTTTGAAAGATAAGTTTGTCCTTTTTGTGACATACCAAGTAAACGGATATATGGTGAATGTTGTTCTATATGTGCCGCTTCCATTTCCTCTTTTGTTGTATTCGTTAAAATATGTGTACATGCTCTTTGTAATCTAGTCCATGTGTAACGTTTTGTTTTTAACGCTTCCATGAAAGTGAGAAATGAGGAGGCATTATGGATTTTTGATAAAATACGATGCTCCAATCCTTCCTCTATTTCATATATATGTTGTAATTCCTGAGAAGACATCGTAAGGAGTTTGTATTTGAAAAATGGGAAATAATTCTCCCAACAATGTAGCGTATGATATGTTTGTTTATAGCATTCTAAAAGAGATGCAGTATCATTTGATACAAATGGATAAATGGTCTTGAATGAATCATTGTTACGAAATAACTGTTTGCGAATGCTAGTTGCACTTGCGATATGATTATCTTGAAAGGTTTCGTCATGGTAATGGGAGGCGAACCTTTCGATGGTATGTGCATGAATTGAACTCTTTTGCGAAAGAATTGCTTCGATGTAATGTAAGCCTAATATATTATTTGGTTGGGACATATCAACAGTATTGGCATCCGATAAAATTTGTGAGAAGGCTTGAGATGTTGCTTTGGCATAGCTGTTTCCAGCATCCATAAATTGCTGCACAAGTTGATTGAAAGTATCATTTTCTTTTTGACGTAAAGAAATGGTGTTATAGAAATTTTGAACTTCTCCATCCTCACTGCCGAAGCAAATTTCAGAAACGCCAAGGGCATCTAAAATAGAAATGGCTCCGTTAGCAAATGTTTCGGCTTTTTGTGTTGCGAATGCATAAGGAAGCTCAACCACAAGATCTATACCACCAGCTAGAGCCATCTTGGTTCGATACCATTTTGATACGAGAGCTGGTTCGCCGCGTTGTAAAAAAGGTCCGCTCATGACAGCAATTGTAATGTCAGACTGTGTTAACTTTTTTGTTTGTTGCACATGATAAGCATGACCGTTATGAAAGGGGTTATATTCAACAATAATACCGCTTGCCTTTATGATAATCTCTCCTTTCGATGTAGCATCTTTTCTAAAAACATGATAATCTATATATTATTTCCTATAATGACTTCATTATAGTGTAAAGAAAAAACATTGACAAATATAAAATGGCTAGCTATAATTTTGTTTGTTGCCTTGAGGTGATATGATATGAAATGGTCCATCCATCAATTAAGCAAATTGAGACATAAAGGATTGACATTGGATGAGATGGTAGATGTAAGTGAGCTAAAAGAAGTCGAGAAAGAAATTCGCGAAATTAATCCTGTTCATGTAACAGGTAGAGTTGATTTTGGCTCCAGTAAGTTTACGTTTCATCTACATATAACTGGAAGCATGGTTTTACCATGTTCTCGCTCTTTAGTAGATGTAACATTACCATTTGACATTAAAACAACTGAGGTGTTCCAAACTTCAGTAGAAGAGTACGAAACGGAAGCGGAAATCCATTACTTAGAAGGAGAAGTACTTGACTTACTCCCTATAATCAAGGAAAATATACTTTTGGAGATTCCAATGCAAATTTTCAGTGATGATGTTTCCGGTGGAGCACCGACGCAAGGTCAAGACTGGCAAGTGATTTCGGAAGAAAGCAAAGAAAAGCCTGTTGATCCAAGGTTAGCAGGACTTGCGAAGTTTTTTGACAAATAATCGGAAGACTGGTTCAGGCCTTCATATGAAAATAACTATTTCTTTTAAGGAGGTGGGAAGAATGGCTGTACCTTTTAGAAGAACTTCTAAAACAGTAAAAAGAAAGCGTCGTACGCATTTCAAATTATCAGTACCTGGTATGGTAGAGTGCCCAAGCTGTGGTGAAGCGAAATTAGCTCACCGTGTATGTAAAGCATGCGGTACTTACAAAGGTAAAGAAGTAATCAGCAAGTAATTGCAGAAATAAACGCAGAAGATATTCTTCTGCGTTTATTTTTTGTTTTTTTCTGTTAGGAAGAAGAGATTTTTCATTATACCCCTCGAAAAATAATGGTGAAGTGAAAGGGGAGAAAAATATATTCTTTACATGTTCGTATTCTATCTTTTCTAGTAACTGCATATGTTTAATAAAAAATGCATAAGGAGGACTAGAGGGATGGCGACAACAAGACAAGATGCATGGACTGATGATGAAGATTTACTTCTGGCAGAAGTGGTGCTCCGGCATATTCGTGAAGGCGGAACGCAACTTTCCGCATTTAAAGAAGTAGGTAGACATTTATCCCGTACACCTGCGGCATGTGGATTTAGATGGAATTCTTACGTTAGAAAGCAATATAAAGAACGTATTGAAGAGGCGAAACAAATTCGTAAGGTAGAAAATTATGAAGTAAGACAACCGAAAGTGGCGAAGTGTTCTCCTGTATCGATTACATTAGAGGATGTCATTGCTTTTTTACAAAAATATAAAGGTGAAGAAGAAGTAAAAGAATCTCATCAAAAAATTGAGTTGTTACAAAAGGAAAAAGAACAGCTTCTTCAGCGATTAGCTGTATATGAAGAAGAGTATCGTACTTTGCTTGATTATATTGATCGAAAAAGAAGTGTGATGGTGCTAGAAACAAAAGGAAGAGATACAATTTATGAGCATGAAACATTAGAAAAGTTGAAAAAATAAAAACAGCTGAATAACAGCTGTTTTTATTTTATGCTGATTCTTCATTTGTAACCGCATTCAAATTAGTTTCTGGATGCCAAATATAAAATTCACCATCAGTCGTTGATACTTGCCTAAAATTTTGTTTATCCCAAAACGCAGCAGATTGAATGCGGGCTGTTGTTTTGATTGGAAATTGTAGCTGTTTTGCGTAGTTAACAAGCATTTGACCAAAACCTTGTTTTTGAAAGTTTGGTAATACTTCAAGCTTTGAAAGTTCTACGTAAGTTCCAGTAATCTCAAGATTTGATTCACCATGTCTCCTCATGTACAAGCTCATACGTGCGATAAGGGATCCACCGTAATAAATGCCGTAAAAAGGAGACTCGCTGCCGTTTTCAATAATATTTGCTTGTAATTCTTCAAACATGGAGAGTTCTTGAGCACCGCAGCCCTTAAATTTTTTAAATTCGTCTAATGTTTTATAATTGATGAGCAAACGCTCAACTTTTGGGAATGTCATTACATCACATCCTTTTCTCGTTTTGAAAAATAAAGAAAAGTATAAATATTTTCAATAATATTATAACTCATTTTTTCATTTTTATGAAGAAAATAGAATATTTCTTTCAGTATTTTTTTGAAGTGTTTGTTACACTAGTCATAGGAAGGCGATTTATACATATTTATGAAATGTACTTTCGATTGTTGAAATATAAATAAGATATAATCAATGTTAGGACAAGTATAGAGAGGAGGGAATCAGAAGGCTTCTAATTAATGGAAGAATATATTTCTTTTTAGTACTTGTTAGGAGCTTCTGAAGGAGAGAGATGAGAATTGGGATTGTTGGTCCGGGAGCGATTGGTCTGTTATTTGCCTTTTATTTAAAAAAGAACAAACAGGATGTTACATTATTTACAAGAACAGTAGAACAAGCTGAAAAGTTAATGCAGGAGGGGATAAGGTGTATTCGTAAGGGAGAAGTGGAAACGGTATTTATAAATGTTATGCCGTTAGAGAATATTGTAGACGAACAAATGGACTATACGTTCATTGCTGTTAAACAATATCATTTAGCGAATATACTTCCTTTCATAAAAGAACAAAGACGGATTATCTTTTTACAAAATGGGATGTCTCATCTGCATATCTTGCAAGAAATAAAGTGTAAAAATGTAGCGGTGGGGATTGTAGAGCATGGGGCAAAAAAAGAAAATGAATATACAGTGAAGCATACAGGGGTAGGGGTTACAAAATTTGGGGTAGTACATAGTGATTTGTCTCAATTTGGATCACTATTAGAATGTTTTTCTCTAAAATATTTTCGGGTGCAAGTAGAAGAAAATTGGAAACAGACGATGTGTTATAAACTTGTAATAAATGCCTGCATTAATCCGCTAACAGCTTTATTCGGTATACAAAATGGAGAATTGTTGTCGAATCCTTATTTTTATAAAGTTATGGAGCAAATATTTCAAGAGGTTGTGTTTCTTACAGGGGAGGGCGAAAAAGAAGAGCTGTGGCAATTGGTTTGTCGTGTATGTGAAACTACAGCCAATAATACATCTTCTATGTTAGCTGATGTAAGAGAGAATCGAGAGACGGAAGTTGATGCTATTATTGGTTATGCGATAGAAGAAGCGAGAAAACAACAAAAACAAGTTCCCACACTACAATTTTTATACAATTCAATAAAAGGATTAGCACTATAAGAGATATTCTTTGCTTTTACATCAAACATTGACTACAATTTGGATTGGTGAGAGAACAGGATAGGAAAGGAAGAATTATATGGAGATAAAAGAAATCTCTGTTCCACTACAAGGTGTTGTAGCGGACTATATGAAGGATAAAAAAGAAGTGCAGGCATACTTCGATTATCCGTTAACAGAAGATGGATTCGGACAACGTCTGCATGATTTGCGCAATAGGAAGTTTTTCCGTCAGGACTTAGTGGCACATTTATTAGAATATAATACGAATTTACATGCTGGAGAGCATACTCTTCGGAATATAGAGGCGCTAGCGGATGAAAATACATATGTTGTTGTTGGAGGACAACAGGCAGGGCTATTAACAGGACCTCTTTATACTGTGCATAAGATTATTTCGATTTTACAGCTTGCAAAAGAAAAAGAAGCAAGTTTAGGAGTCCGCGTCGTTCCAGTTTTTTGGATTGCTGGTGAAGACCACGATATCGATGAAATTAACCATGTGTTTGTAATGAAAAATAAAAAAATAAAAAAGACAATTTTTCATGATCGTTATCCGAAAAAGGCGAGCGCGTCTGAATCTGACATTTCGATAGAAGACTGTAGAAAGTGGCTGGAAGAAATTTTCAAGACATATCCAGAAACGAATTTTACAAAGGATGTATTACAGGTTGTTGAAAATGCTTTGCAGAATTCACGTACATATGTAGATTTCTTTGCGCATCTTATTATGAAATTATTTGTAGATTCAGGCTTGATTCTCGTTGATTCGCATCATCCAGCGTTAAGGAAATTGGAAGTCTCCTTTTTTAAACAAATACTAAGTCGATATAAAGAAGTGCAGATGAGTCTTCAAAAACAACAGCAATTAGTAAGGGAGCAAGGATATAAGCCAATTATTGAAACGAAACCAAATGCAGTGCACATATTTATGCAAATTGATGAAGAACGTGTGTTGTTAGAAGAAGAGAATGGGAAATTCGTTGGAAAAGATGGTACTTATTCGTTTTCGTATGAAGAATTGATAGCAGAAATGGAAAAAAATCCGGAACGGTTTAGCAATAATGTTGTAACAAGACCGCTTATGCAAGAATATATATTCCCGACATTAGCGTTTATTGGAGGACCTGGTGAAATTGCTTACTGGAGTGAATTACAGCAAGTATTTCATGTGTTTGGTTTTCGTGTGCCTCCTGTTGTTCCAAGACTTACAATTAGTTACATGGAACGCGGTATTTTAACAGATTTACATGATTTACAACTACAAGAGAGTGATCCGTTTGTAAATGACATAGGTATGCTACGTGAAGATTGGCTTTCTAACCGAATAGAAGAGCCAATTGATAGTCAGTTTGCAGAGGCGAAAGAGAAAATCGTAGAAATTCATACCTCTTTACAACAGTTTGTGAAAAAAATAGATCCTGGATTGCAGCAGTTTGCTGAGAAAAATGAATGGAAAATTAAAGAGCAAATGGAGTTGCTAGAAAGAACGTTAAAGCGGAATGTTGAGAAAAAACATGAAGTAGAGCTGAATAAATTCCGTCGTTTGCAATATGCGCTTCGCCCGTTAGGTGCTCCGCAAGAACGGGTATGGAATATATGTTATTATTTAAATCAGTTTGGATTAGACTTTGTTGAACGAGTGATGAAGCAATCCTACTCTTGGGACGGAAAACATCATATTATAAAACTATAAAATCTTGCTCTTAGGAGCAGGATTTTATTTTTGATTTGTGGAATTAACTGTAAAGTGTTTTTTTCTGAATTATCGAACGAATCAATCAGGAGTATGATATTGACAATGAAACGTGTGCATATGACAAAATAGAACAAAATGTAAACGTATTATTGTGCTTTTCGACATGTTTTTATTTAATTTCCCGCAAAAAATGATAAAATTTAGTATATAATAAAGTGAAACTGCGATTTGTGGCTATTAAAATTCCACTGACGCCAAGTTGGATGTGACATGTTTTCGGAGTATTAATTTCCTGGCACATTGTGAGGTTTATTAAAAGGAAAAAGGAGACATTCAACGTAATTATTTTGCAAAAAGTAGGTGCAACAATGTTTAAACACGTAACAGTTCTTTTACAAGAAACAGTAGATGGTTTGGATATAAAACCGAGCGGTACATATGTGGATTGTACGCTAGGTGGCGGGGGACATAGTTCTTATTTATTATCCCAACTAACGGAAGGGGGAAAATTAATTGCATTTGATCAAGATGAGATTGCGATTCAAAATGCAAAAGAAAAATTTTCTTCTTATGGTGATCAATTTGTAACAGTGAAGAGTAATTTTCGCTATTTATCAGAGAAATTACACGAATTAGGAATAACAGAAGTAGATGGCATTTTATTTGATTTAGGTGTTTCATCCCCACAATTAGATACACCAGAACGTGGTTTTAGTTATCATCATGATGCACCCTTAGATATGAGGATGGATCAAGATGCCTCATTAACGGCATATGATGTTGTGAACAACTGGTCATATGAACAACTCGTAAGAATCTTTTTCCAATATGGTGAAGAAAAATTCTCAAAGCAAATTGCAAGGAAAATTGAAGCATATCGTGAGAATAAAGCGATTGAAACAACAGGAGAGTTAGTGGAGTTAATTAAAGAAGGAATTCCTGCTCCAGCGCGTAGAACGGGTGGACATCCTGCAAAACGAGTATTCCAAGCGATTCGGATTGCTGTAAATGACGAATTGAAAGTGTTTGAAGAAGCGCTAGAATCTGCGATTGGGATGGTCAAGCCTGGCGGAAGAATTAGTGTTATAACGTTCCATTCGTTAGAAGATCGTATTTGTAAAACAACATTTAAACGAAATAGTTCAACGCCACAGCTTCCTCCAGGATTACCAATTATTCCGGATGAATTTAAGCCGAAATTAAAACTTATTACAAGAAAACCGATTTTACCTTCTGACGAAGAGTTAGAAGAAAATAATCGAGCTCGTTCTGCAAAGTTACGGATCGCTGAAAAACGATAAAAAAGGGAGAGAGAGGTATGACAAATTTAGCTGTAAAGTATAAACAACAACAAGTACAAGACCAAGTACAAACTCAAGTTCCACAGCCAAAAGCACAACCAAAGGTAAAAACAAAGATTACAAGAATTGAAAAAATATTGTATGTGGCTTTTGTTGGCTTTTTATTATACGCTTGTGTTGCTTTTATTGGAAATAAAGCGGGACTGTACCAAGTTGATGCGGAAGCAGCAAAAATAGAGAATTCAATTGTAAAACAACAAAAAACAAATCAAGAATTACAAGCTGAAGTGGAAAAGTTAAGCCGCTATGAGCGTATCGCAGAAATCGCAAAAAAACACGGGCTAGAAATTAATGCGAATAATGTGAAAGGTTTACATTAATATAGTAGGTGTGAAGAAAATATGAAGATGAATATGAACAAATTTCATACCAATAAAGGAGCAGGTTACTTTATGATATTTTTCCTCCTGCTCTTTTTGCTGTTGTTAGCCCGATTCTTTTATATTCAAGCAACAGGAACGGTACATGGTCAAGATTTAAAGAAACTTGCACAAGACAAGCACAATAAGAATGGCGTACTGGAAGCGAGTCGTGGAACGATTTATGATCAAAATGGACATGTGTTAGCGCAAGATGCGAATTCATACAAGCTTGTTGCGACATTAAAAGGTGCAAAACCTGTAAAAGATAAAGAGGATACCGCAAAAAAAATCGCAGGTGTACTTGGGCAAGGCGAAGATGAAATTTTAGCTGCTTTAAACAAAGATAAGAGTCAAGTAGAGTTCGGAACGATAGGAAAGAACTTGACGAAAGAGAAGAAAGATCAAATAGAGGCTCTTAATATACCAGGCATTTCATTTGTTACTGAAAAAGCTAGGGTGTATCCAAATGGCGATTTCGCATCTTACGTGTTAGGTCATGCAAAGCCTGATGATAAAGGAATTGCGAAGGGGTTTTTTGGATTAGAAAAGAGTTTAGATAAGTACTTACGTGCTTCGAATGGAAGTGTAGCGTATACAGGAGATCGTAAGGGTGTTTCTCTCGATGGTGGAAAACAAAGTGTAAAGCCACCGAAAAATGGACAAAATGTGTATTTAACAATTGATCAACGAATTCAAGGTTTTTTAGAAGAGGCAATGAAAGCAGCTGATCAGCACTATGAACCTTCTATGCTAATTGGAGTGGTTGCAGATCCAAAAACAGGAAAAGTACTAGGGATGTCCAGTCGACCTAGCTATGATCCGAATAAGCGCGATATTGAATACTTTTTAAATGATCCAATTGCAAATGCATATGAACCAGGGTCTACGATGAAAATATTTACATTAGCTGCAGCGATTAATGAAGGTGTATATAATGGCCAAGAATATTACCAGTCAGGTACGTATCCCGTTGGAAATCGTAAAATAAAAGACCATAATGGTGGTGCAGGTTGGGGATCTATTACATTTGATGAAGGCGTTGAGCGCTCTTCTAACGTTGCGTTTGCCATTTTAGGAGATCAAAAACTGGGTGCAGATCGTTTCCGACAATATATTCATAAGTTTGGACTAGATGAAAAAACTGGTATTGACTTACCTGGTGAAGGTGAAAATACAATTATATTTGACCAGCAGATTCAACAGGTAACAACTGCATTTGGGCAAGGATCAACTGTAACGCCGATACAGCTTGTGCAAGCTGCAACTGCAATTGCGAATGATGGAAAAATGATGAAACCGTATGCCATTGATCGAATTGTAGATCCAATAACGAATAAAGTGGAGTTACAACACAAACCAGAAGAGGTAGGCAAGCCGGTTTCAAAAGAAACAGCAGCGCAAGTAAGACAATTATTAGAACAAGTTGTTACATCACCAAAAGGCACGGGGAATGCGTATAAAATTGATGGATACTCTGTTGGTGGTAAAACAGGGACAGCGCAAATTCCGGATGGAAAAGGTGGATATATGACAGGAAGAGAAAATTATATTTTCTCATTCCTTGGTATGGCACCAATGGATGATCCACAGTTAATTGTTTACTTTGCAATTAAGCAACCGAAATTAAAAGACAATGAATACGGAGCACAACCTCTTGCAGAAATGTTCAAATCTGTAACGAAAAATAGCTTAGAGTATTTAAAAATTAAACCGAATGAAGTGAAAGATCCGAAGAAATATGTGAAAGAGCAGCAGACGGTTGTACCAGATGTAACTGGAAAAACAATGGAAGAAGCGAAGGCGACATTAGAAAAATCTAAATTCCGTCCGATTATACTAGGTCAAGGAAAAGTAAAACAACAGGTACCAAAAGCGACTGAAAAAACATTGAAGGGCGATCGAATCTTCTTAGTAGGAGAGAAACCGTTGATGCCAAATGTACAAGGATGGGCACTTCGTGATGTAATGAATCTAGCAAAAACGTTAAATCTTAATTTGAAACCATCTGGTACTGGATATGTGACAGAACAAAGCGTGGCGGAAGGAACGCCGTTACAAGCAGGTACGGAATTAGCTGTAACACTTGTACCACCGCTTGAACCACAGCAAGAGGCTGAAACACCATAATGTTTTAAGTGTATATAATACAAGAAGTGCAAGAGGTTCTATCTGAACAGATACAAGCATATATTGGAACAAGCTAGGCGTAAAGGAGGCTTGTTCCAATATGCGTGTATCAAATGTAACAGTTAGAAAACGACTCATTTTTATACTGATATCAGGTATACTCATTTTTACAATTATTGATATTCGTCTTGGATATGTACAGTTTTTTCTTGGGAATATGTTAACAGATCGTGCGAAGGATTCTTGGAGTCGTAATATTACTTTCGAACCTGAACGAGGAAAGATTTTAGATCGAAATGGTGTGGAGCTTGCAACGAATAAAAGTGCACCAACTGTCTTTGTTGTACCAAGACAAATTGAAAAACCAGCAGAGACTGCAGAGAGGTTAGCTGCAGTTTTAGGTGTGCAAAAAGAGGAAATTTATAAACGGATTACAAAAAAAGAGTCTATTGTAAGATTGGATAAAGGTGGAAGGAAAATTTCTCATGATAAAGCAAAGGAAGTGCGTGCTTTAAGTTTAAAAGGTGTTTATATTGCTGAAGATTCTATTCGGTACTATCCTTTTGGAAAATATTTATCGCATGTACTAGGCTTTGCTGGTAGTGATAACCAAGGGCTTATGGGACTCGAGGCATATTATGATAAAGAGCTAAATGGTGATAAAGGCCATGTGCGCTTTTTTGCAGATGCGAAAGGACAAAGAATGCCGAATGTTGGAGATGATTTCAAAAAACCAGAGGCCGGTTTAGATTTGAAATTAACGATTGACTCTCGAATCAATACGATTATAGAGAGGGAAATGAATATCGCAGATTCTACGTATAACCCAGATGGTATGATAGCAATCGCGATGAACCCGAAAAATGGTGAGATTTTAGGGATGTCGAGTCGGCCAAGTTTTGATCCAGCAGATTTTCAGAGTGTTTCACCAGAAGTATTTAATCGAAACTTACCTGTATGGAGTACATATGAGCCGGGATCCACTTTTAAAATCATTACATTAGCCGCTGCCTTAAATGAAAAATTAGTAGACTTAGAGAAAGATACGTTTTATGATGATGGAGCAGCTGAAGTTGGGGGAGCTAGGCTACGGTGCTGGAAAGCCGGTGGTCATGGCAGTCAAACATTTTTAGAAGTTGTTCAAAATTCTTGTAACCCAGGTTTTATTGAGCTTGGAGACCGGCTTGGGAAGGAAAAGTTATTCCAATACATTCATGATTTTGGTTTTGGGCAAAAAACAGGAATTGATTTGCAAGGAGAAGGAAAAGGGATTTTATTTAACTTAGATAAGGTTGGCCCTGTTGAACAAGCAACCACTTCTTTTGGGCAAGGGGTTTCTGTTACACCAATTCAACAAGTCGCTGCGGTAGCAGCAGCAGTAAATGGTGGGACATTATACCAGCCTTATATTGCGAAAGAGTTTGTTGATCCATTGAATAATCAAGTTGTAAGAAAGAAAACACCAGTTGCAAAAAAGAAGGTTATTTCCAAGGAAACATCAGAAAAAGTTCGCTATGCGTTAGAAAATGTTGTAGCGAAAGGTTCTGGTAAAAAGGCGTACGTTGATGGTTATCGTGTTGGTGGAAAGACGGGAACCGCTCAAAAGGTAAAAGACGGGAAATACTTGGACAATAACTATATTGTATCTTTTATTGGATTTGCTCCAGCAGATGACCCGCAAATCGTTGTGTATGTTGCGGTTGATAATCCAAAAGGAATTACGCAATTTGGTGGTGTTGTTGCTGCGCCAATTGTAGGGAATATTCTTCGTGATGTGCTTCCTGTTATGGGAGTAGAGCCGCGTAAGGAGCAAGTTGAAAAGGAATATAAATGGGGAGATACAGATACACCTACAATAGAAGTTCCAGATTTAATTGGGATGAAGAAGAAAGAATTACAAACGCAACTTGTAGACTTGCAGCTGGATGTAAGTGGTGAAGGCGATAAAGTAATTAAACAATCACCAGAAGCTGGTGCCAAAGTAAAAGAAGGTTCAAAAATTAGAATTTACTTCGGTAATTAAAAGTCAGAGATTGTGTTTTATGATACAATTGGTGGAAGTTGAGTTAATATAAATATCTGTTTTCATAGAAATTTATTTTCTATGAAAACAGAGTATATTGCTCTCGAATATAAGAGATAGAGTGAAAAATTTATCAGTGGGCTATTATACGCCATACTGATAAAAGAGTCTGATTTTCTAGGGCTCTTAGGAAATGCTTCCTTTCTCAATTTTTAACGAATGAAGGATGGGAAGAACTACTTATTAAGTAAGAGATAAATAAACAATGTAGAGAGGGTTTAGTGAAATGAAGTTGCACACACTTGTATCATGTTTGCATGATTTTCCAGTTGTTCCAAAAGAAAATCCAGAAATTACATCCATTGAAGCAGATTCACGAAAAGTGACAAATGGAAGCTTATTTGTATGTATGAAAGGGTATACGGTTGATAGCCATGATTTTGCTAAGCAAGCAGCCGCGCAAGGTGCGGCTGCTATTGTTGCGGAAAGACCGATTGATGTTGACGTTCCAGTTGTACTTGTGAAAAATACCTATCGTTCTTTAGCGGTTTTAGCTGATTACTTTTACGGACAGCCAACGCATAAGTTACATTTGATTGGAATTACAGGTACAAATGGAAAGACAACAACGTCGCATATTATGGATGAAATTATGCGAGCACATGGTCATAAAACAGGGCTAATTGGAACAATTAATATGAAAATCGGTGATGAAACATTCGAGGTGAAAAATACAACGCCAGATGCACTGACACTTCAGCAAACGTTTCACCGTATGGTTGAGCAAAATGTAAATAGCGCAGTAATGGAAGTTTCTTCACACGCATTAGATCTTGGCCGTGTACATGGCTGTGATTATGATGTGGCCGTATTTACAAATTTAACGCAAGATCATTTAGATTATCATAAAACGATGGAAGAATATAAACATGCTAAAGGTTTGCTGTTTGCTCAGCTTGGTAATAGCTATCATCATGGTCGTGAAAAGTACGCAGTGTTAAATAATGACGATCCAGTAGCAGAAGAGTATATGAGAAGTACTGCGGCTACAGTTATTACGTATGGAATTGATACACATAGTGATATTATGGCAAAAGATATTGTGATGACGAGCGGTGGAACAACATTTACTCTTGTTACGCCAAGTGAGAGTAGAGATATTACGATGAAGTTAATTGGAAAGTTTAACGTATACAATGTTTTAGCGGCGATAGCAGCGGGTCTTGTTTCGGGTGTATCTCTACAAACAATTATTGATGTTGTGAAAAAATTAACTGGAGTTCCAGGACGTTTTGAAGTTGTGGATGGCGGTCAGGATTATACAGTCATTGTTGATTATGCACATACACCAGATAGCTTAGAAAATGTATTAACTACGGCAAAACAATTTGCGAAAGGGAATGTGTACTGTATTGTTGGTTGTGGCGGTGATCGTGATCGGACGAAAAGGCCAATTATGGCGGGTGTCGCTACAGAATACGCAACACATGCAATCTTGACTTCAGATAATCCGAGGAGTGAAGATCCAAAAGCAATTTTAGATGATATGTTAACAGGTGCAAAAGGAAATAATTATGAAGTAATTGTTGATCGAAAAGAAGCGATTTTCCATGCAGTTTCAGAGGCGAAAGCAGAAGATATTATTATCATTGCTGGAAAAGGGCATGAAACGTACCAAATTATTGGCAAAGAAGTACATCATTTTGACGATCGTGAAATTGCAAAAGAGGCAATCACTGAACGTTTAAACAACAAAGAGTAACAACATGAGAGGGGGACTACATGTGCTTGAACAAGGTTTATTAGTAACGGCTGGGGTAGCTTTCTTAATTTCAGTTGCCCTTTCGCCATTGTTTATTCCATTTTTACGTAAGTTAAAGTTTGGGCAGAGTATTCGTGATGAAGGACCGAAATCACATCAAAAGAAATCAGGAACACCAACGATGGGTGGTATTGTCATTTATGTATCTATGATGGTGACAACACTTATTATGGCAATTAAATTTAAACATTTAGGTGCGGAAGTATCATTATTGTTATTAGTTACATTTGGCTATGGATTGATTGGCTTTTTAGATGACTATATAAAAGTTGTTAAAAAAAGAAATCTTGGTTTAACATCAAAACAAAAATTAATCGGTCAGTTAGTTATTGCAATTGCATTTTTTGTAATCGCAAAAGGACAGGGATTTGATACAAATTTAATGATTCCAGGAACCGATATTAAATTTGATCTACACTGGGCGTATTTTATTCTTGTACTGTTTATGCTTATTGGTGGATCAAATGCAGTCAATTTAACGGATGGTCTAGATGGATTATTATCAGGAACAGCTGCAATTGCATTTGGAGCATTTGGTATTATTGCAGTTGCGCAAAATCAGTATGCAGTAGCGATTTTCTGTATGGCGGTTGTTGGAGCGGTACTTGGATTTTTAGTATTTAATGCAAATCCAGCTAAGGTGTTTATGGGAGATACAGGCTCTCTTGCTTTAGGTGGTGCAATAGCTGCTGTAGCCATTTTATTAAAACAAGAACTATTACTTGTTGTAATTGGCGGCGTATTTGTAATGGAAACATTATCTGTTATTATTCAAGTTATTTCATTTAAAACGACAGGGAAACGTGTCTTTAAAATGAGTCCACTGCATCATCATTACGAATTATGTGGTTGGTCAGAATGGCGTGTTGTTGTAACATTCTGGTCTGTAGGATTTTTATTGGCAGTATTAGGAATTTATATCGGGGTGTGGATGTAATTGAAAACTGTAACTGATTATCAAAATAAAAATATTCTTGTATTAGGTATTGCGAAAAGTGGCTATGCAGCAGCAACTTTGCTAAAAAGCTTAGGTGCAAATGTAATTGTAAATGACGGAAAACCTTTAGCTGAAAATGTATTAGCTGCAGAATTGCAAGCAAAGGGAATGGATGTTGTATGCGGTGGTCATCCAATAGAATTGTTAGAAAGAAATATTTCACTTGTTGTAAAAAATCCAGGGATTCCGTATTCTAATCCACTACTTGTTGCAGCGAAAGAAAAACAAATTCCGATTGTAACAGAAGTAGAACTCGCGTATCGTATTTCAGAGGCCCCATTTGTTGGGATTACAGGATCTAATGGTAAAACAACAACAACAATGCTAACATTTGAAATGCTGAAAGAAGGGCAGAAACATCCTGTTATTGCTGGAAACATAGGTACGGTAGCATGTGAGGTTGCGCAGGCGGCGAAAGAAAATGAAGTAGTTGTTACAGAACTTTCATCATTCCAGTTAATGGGAGTGGACACATTCCAACCCAAAATTGCAGCATTTTTAAATTTATTTGAAGCGCATTTAGATTATCATGGCACAAAGAAAGAGTATGGTTTAGCGAAAGCGAATATTTTTAAAAACCAAACTGAAGCAGATTACAGTGTAATGAATGCTGATGATGCAGATGTAATGGCCTTATCAGCAAATAGTAAAGGACAAAAAATATTATTTTCAGCCACGAAAGTAATTGAAGATGGTGCATGTATAAAAGATAGTGCTCTTTATTTTAAGGGTGAGAAAGTTGTTGAAATCAAGGACATCGTTTTACCAGGTAAACATAACTTAGAAAACATTTTAGCAGCAATGAGCATTGCAAAATTACTAGGTGTAGCAAATGAGGCTATTGTTACTGTATTAAAACGATTTACGGGTGTAAAGCATCGTCTAGAGTATGTAACAACGATTAACAATCGTAAGTTTTATAATGATTCCAAAGCAACGAACATGTTAGCGACGGAAAAAGCTTTATCAGCATTCGCGCAGCCTGTTATTTTACTAGCAGGTGGGCTTGATCGAGGAAATGAATTTGATGATTTAATTCCATATTTTGAACATGTAAAAGCAATTGTGACATATGGACAAACTGCACCAAAATTAGTAAAGGCAGCGGAAAAAGCAGGATTAGATATGATTGAAACTGTCGATAATTTAGAAGAGGCAGTAGAACGAGCATATGCTCTTTCAGCAGATGGAGATGTAATTCTTCTTTCACCAGCATGTGCGAGCTGGGATCAATTTAAAACATTTGAAGAAAGAGGAGACATTTTTATACAAGCTGTGCATAAACTTATATAAAGTAAACAAAACATCAGTAGGCTAACACCTACTGATGTTTTGTTACATAGAACAAAAAAGCTTCTTCAAAAGAGGTGGTGCTCATTGCCAATGAAGAAAACACCTGATTTTATTTTAATTATCGTTACGCTTTTGTTGTTAACAATTGGAATGATAATGGTCTACAGTGCAAGTGCTGTCTGGGCTTCCTATAAGATGGGTGATTCATTCTTTTTTGCAAAACGACAGCTGTTATTTGCGGGGCTTGGTGTAGCTGCTATGTTTTTTATTATGAGAATTGACTATTGGACATGGCGAACCTATTCGAAGGTGATTTTACTGGTTTGTTTTATTCTCCTTATCCTTGTTCTGATTCCTGGAGTTGGACTTGTTCGGGGGGGAGCGCGAAGTTGGATTGGGGTTGGAGCATTTTCGATTCAGCCATCAGAATTTATGAAATTTGCGATGATCATTTTTTTAGCTAAATTTTTAGCAGAAAGGCAAAAGTTAATCACTTCTTTTAAAAAAGGACTACTTCCAGCGCTTAGTTTTGTATTTGTTGCATTTGGCATGATTATGTTACAACCAGATTTGGGGACAGGGACAGTAATGGTTGGGACATGTATCGTAATGATTTTTATTTCAGGAGCACGCGTTTTTCACTTTTCGATGTTAGGGTTAATCGGAGTAGCGGGGTTTGTTGGATTAATTGCATCAGCACCATATCGAATGAAACGAATTACTTCATACTTGGACCCATGGTCAGACCCGCTCGGGAGTGGATTCCAAATTATTCAATCGCTACTTGCAATTGGTCCTGGTGGTTTATTTGGGCTTGGACTTGGACAAAGTAGACAAAAATTTCTTTACTTGCCGGAGCCGCAAACTGACTTTATCTTTGCGATTTTATCGGAAGAATTAGGTTTTATTGGTGGGTCGTTTGTGTTATTATTATTTAGTCTGTTATTATGGCGCGGGATTCGTATAGCATTAGGAGCGCCGGATTTATATGGTACGTTTTTAGCAGTAGGTATTGTGGCGATGATCGCGATTCAAGTGATGATTAATGTTGGTGTTGTAACAGGATTGATGCCTGTTACGGGTATTACTTTGCCATTTCTAAGTTATGGTGGGTCAAGTTTGACCTTAATGCTAATGGCAGTTGGCGTATTATTGAATATAAGTCGTCACTCTCGCTACTAAACCCTGTTTATAAGACAGGGTTTTTCGTGTGTAGAAAACGGAAAATATATGAATAAGTATATGAATATATAAAATTGAATTTAGAACAGAGAAGCGGAGGAATTTGCAGTGCGAGTATTAGTTAGTGGTGGTGGCACAGGAGGTCATATATATCCAGCTCTTGCTTTAATTAGGGAAATAAAAAAAATACATCCTGAAGCAAGGTTTTTATACATTGGTACGGAGAATGGACTAGAAAGTACAATTGTTCCCAAGGCAGGGATACCATTTCAATCAATTGTTATTAGTGGATTTAAAAGAAAAATATCCCTTGATAATGTCAAAACAGTGATGCGTTTTCTAAAAGGGGTGCAAGATAGTAAAAGGTATATTCGTCGTTTCAATCCAGATGTTGTAATTGGTACAGGAGGCTATGTATGTGGTCCAGTCGTTTATGCTGCAGCAAAATTAGGAATTCCAACGATTGTACATGAACAAAATAGTGTACCTGGTGTAACGAATAAATTTTTAAGTCGCTATGTGGATAAGGTAGCTGTTTGTTTTGAAGCGGCAGCTGAACATTTTCCAAAGTCGAAAGTTGTTATGACAGGAAATCCACGTGCATCAGAAGTAATGAATCAAAATGGCATGAAAGGAAAGCGTTCTGTTGGATTATCTCTTCCTAAAAAATCTGTGCTTATTTTTGGTGGGAGTCGCGGAGCAAGACCGATTAATGATGCATTTGTAGCAGCAATTGAACAATTTGGTAACAAAGATTATGAAGTATTGTATATCACAGGTGAAGTGCATTATGATAAAGTCATGGAAGCTGTAAAACAAAAGGGAAATCCAAGTAATGTAATCATTAAACCATTTATTCATAATATGCCAGAGGTACTTACTGGCGTGGATCTTGTTGTTTCCCGTGCTGGTGCTACAACGTTAGCAGAGTTAACAGCTTTAGGAAAACCAAGTATTTTAATTCCAAGTCCTTATGTGACAAATAACCATCAAGAGAAAAATGCGAGATCAGTTGTCGATAAGGGAGCAGCAAAAATGCTTCTTGAAAAAGATTTGACTGCTGAAACACTTCTTCATGATATTGATGAAATTCTATTAAATACACAAACATTACAAAATATGAAACTAGCTGCTACTCAGTTAGGAATGCCAGATGCAGCGAATAAGTTATTTGAAGTGATGAAAAAGCTTGCACAGAAATAACGTTAGGTGAATGCCCTGCATACTACTGTAATACGGAGATTTCATATGGGGGAGATCATCATGAAACAATTAGCAAAGGAACTTATCGAAGAAGAAGTTGGTAAAGTATTAGAAAATGAAGCGTTAGCTCGTTATACAACTATGAAAATAGGTGGGCCAGCTGATATTCTAATCGTGCCAAGTAGTGTGATTGGTGTGGAAAAAACTTTAGGTTTAGTAAAGAAATATCACGCAAAGTGGACAGCAATTGGACGTGGGTCTAATCTTCTTGTATCTGATAAAGGTATTGAAGGTGTCGTAATTCGTTTAGGAGAAGGATTAGATCACCTAGAAGTAGAAGGAACTACTGTACGAGTTGGAGGAGGATATCCTCTTATTAAGTTGTCAACATTACTTAGTCGCCAAGGTCTAGCTGGATTAGAATTTGCTAGTGGTATCCCAGGGAGTATGGGCGGGGCAGTATATATGAATGCTGGTGCACATAAATCAGATATGTCAGAAGTTTTAACGAGAGCTCGTATTATGTTTGAGGATGGTACAATGAAGTGGCTAACAAAAGAAGAGATGGAATTTTCTTATCGGACTTCGGTACTACAAACAAAACGTCCTGGCATTGTAGTAGAAGCGGAATTACAATTGAAAGCAGGCAATCGTGAAGAAATAGTAAGTATCATGCAAAAGAATAAAGACTATCGCCGTGAAACGCAGCCATGGAACCACCCTTGCGCTGGCAGTATATTTAGAAATCCTCTACCCAATTTTGCTGGAGATTTAGTGGAAAAGGCAGGTCTACGTGGATATCAAATCGGTGGTGCGAAAATTTCTGAAATGCATGGGAATTTTATTGTCAATGCAGGATCTGCATCAGCACAAGACGTACTGGATTTAATTGCGTTTATCAAAAAAACAATTAAAGAAAAATTTGGTGTCGATATGCATACAGAAGTAGAAATCATTGGAAGATAGCTGTTATTTGTTCCGCTCATTATCATTTATGGTATAATAAGAAGATAAGAACGGCATGCATTACATGCCGTTCTTTATGTTACATAGGGGGATCGTACATGAAAAATAGTAAAGTGATTAAACTACAAGATCGTGTACCAAAACTAAAGAATCAAAAGAAAAAGAATAAAAAGCCTGTCAATCAGAGATTAATTTTATATGTATCAATTTTGTTTTTACTAGTACTTTTTTTAATTTACTTTCGATCTCCACTTAGTAATATAAAAAAGATAAGTGTTTTAGGAAATCATTATATGACAGATGCACAAGTCATGAAGGAATCTGGAATTACATATGAAACGAGCTATTTTCGAGTGACAGCACATAAGGCGGAAAAGAATTTAACAAAACGAAATGAAATTAAAAAAGTGAATGTCAAAAAGCGTTTTCCAAATAAAATTGACATTCATATTGAAGAGTATGTAACGATAGGGTATATAAATAAAGGCGGGAAATTACAACCGCTTTTAGAGAATGGCAAAACGCTTGAGATACTACCGAACGGGAAGTTACCTGTTGCAGCTCCGATTTTTGAGCCGTTTAAAGAAAAGAAAATGAAAGAGTTAATTGAAGAACTAGAAAAATTAACTCCAACTATCCTCAGGTCTATTTCTGAAATTCATTATGCTCCAACGAATGCAAATGAAGATCATCTTACTTTATATATGAATGAAGGCTATGAAGTGAGTGCAACGATACAAGATTTTGCAAAGCGTATGGAAGCATATCCATTGATTATAAAAAATATAGAATCAGGTAGAAAAGTTTTAATTGATTTAGAAGTGGGCGCATACTTTAAATATTTAGATGAGGAAGAAAAAAAGAAGTAGAGTAGTAGTTTTATTTCTTTTTAAATACAATAATGACAAGTTTGTTCTTCTATGTGTAAATTTCATTACAATTAGAATCAATTGGGTGAAAATAGCTAGATTTTCTTTGATTCATATTAGGATTGGTACAAGTTTAGCTTTTCTACGAGTACATCTTAGTGTAGACTTATATTTGGCGGTAATCTTTGCATTTGAAATCGAGTTATTTCAAAATAAAGCAGTCATTTATAGGTTACTGTAACATCAATAAGTGAATGTTAAATAAAAATAAGAAAAATACAGGGTTAAAAAAGGGAAACGCATAAAGACGTTGAATATTTTTCTTATAAATAGTAAAGCTGCGATTGTTGTTCCATATATTGACTTGTATGGTATAAATAAAGAAGGAGGTGCCAAAGAATGAACAGCAATGAAATATATGTTAGTCTTGACATCGGTACATCCAATGTTAAAGTCATCATTGGTGAAATGGTTAATGACGGCTTAAACATTATTGGTGTTGGAAACGTAAAATCAAATGGTTTGAAAAAGGGCTCCATAGTTGACATAGACGAAACTGTTCGATCAATTAAAAAAGCAATTGAACAAGCTGAGCGTATGGTAGGAATTCACATTGAACAAGTTGTTGTAGGAGTAAATGCCAATCAGGTACAGCTTCTTCCTTGTCACGGAGTTGTCGCTGTTTCAAATGAAGATCGTGAAATTGGAAATGAAGATGTCTTACGCGTTCTGGATGCAGCACAAGTTGTATCAATTGCTCCTGAACGTGAATTTATTGATGTGGTGCCTCGACAGTTCATTGTAGACGGTCTTGATGAGATTAACGATCCACGCGGGATGATCGGTGTAAGATTAGAAATGGAAGGCACATTAATTACAGGCTCAAGAACGTTACTACATAATTTACTACGTTGTGTAGAAAAAGCGGGCCTTGAAATTGTTGATATTTGTCTTCAACCTTTAGCAGCTGCGACGGTTGCTTTATCTTCTGATGAGAAAAATAGAGGTGTAGCTCTTGTAGATATTGGCGGGGGATCTACAACTCTATCAATTTTTCAAGATGGAGAGTTACAAGCAACAAGTGTATTGCCTTTAGGTGGAGATCATATAACGAAGGATATTGCTATAGGACTTAAAACTTCAACTGAAAATGCGGATCAAATTAAGTTGAAATATGGACATGCTTTTTATGATACGGCATCTGAAGAAGAGGTATTTACGGTTCCTATTATGGGAAGCGATCAAACAGAACAATATTCACAACTAGAGTTGTCTGATATTATTGAGGCACGTGTAGAGGAAATCTTGATGTTTGTTCAGGAAGAGGTCCGGAAGCTAGGAGTAAAACAAGTAGCGTCTGGTTATGTACTTACTGGAGGTATTGCTTCTATGCCGGGTGTTCTTGATCTTGCATATGATATTTTACATGAAAATATTCGTATAGCAACTCCAGATTATATTGGTGTTCGTGAACCTCAGTATACAATTGGGGTTGGATTAATTAAACATTCTTATCAAAAAGCGAAATTGCGTGGGAAAAATGTTCAGGAAAAGGAAGAACATTTTGAGCCAGTACCAGCACCAATGCCAATGCCGGTACAGCAACAACCTGCAAAGCAAACAACTCGCAAGCAGAGTAAAAATAATGAAGACAATGAGCGTATGATGTCAAAAGTGAAACGTGTATTCCGCTATTTATGGGATTAAAATTGCACACGAAAAATGAGGTTCTAGGGGGATTTCGACATGTTAGAGTTTGATACTACTCAAGATCAATTAGCGAGCATAAAAGTTATCGGTGTCGGTGGTGGCGGAAATAATGCTGTAAACCGTATGATTGAGCACGGTGTACAAGGTGTAGATTTCATCGCCGTGAACACTGATGCACAAGCATTAAATTTATCAAAAGCTGAAACAAAAATGCAAATTGGCGGGAAATTAACGCGTGGACTTGGTGCCGGCGCAAACCCTGAAGTAGGAAAAAAAGCCGCTGAAGAAAGTAAAGAACAAATCCAGGAAGCGCTTCGCGGTGCAGATATGGTCTTTGTAACAGCTGGTATGGGCGGTGGAACTGGTACGGGTGCAGCACCAGTTATCGCACAAATCGCAAAGGAACTAGGCGCGTTAACAGTTGGTGTTGTAACACGCCCATTTACATTTGAAGGTCGCAAACGTGCAACTCAGGCTATATCTGGGATTGCAGCATTTAAAGATAATGTAGATACAATCATTGTTATACCGAATGATCGTATTTTAGAAATTGTAGATAAAAATACACCAATGCTTGAAGCGTTCCGTGAAGCGGATAACGTATTACGACAAGGTGTACAAGGTATTTCAGATTTAATTGCTACACCTGGTCTTATTAACTTAGACTTTGCAGACGTAAAAACAATTATGTCTAACAAAGGTTCTGCGTTAATGGGTATTGGTGTTGGAACTGGTGAAAACCGTGCGGCAGAAGCAGCAAAACGCGCGATTTCTAGTCCATTATTAGAAACATCTATCGATGGTGCACAAGGTGTTCTTATGAATATTACTGGGGGCACAAATTTAAGCCTATATGAAGTGCAAGAAGCGGCAGATATCGTTGCTTCAGCTTCAGATCCAGAAGTAAATATGATTTTCGGTTCTGTAATTAATGAGAGTTTAAAAGATGAAATTGTTGTTACTGTAATTGCAACTGGTTTTGATGATAGTGTTACAGTTCAGCCGCCAAAACCATTTGTACGTCCTACAGCAACTACAAATCACGCGCAACAGCAACAACCAGCAGCTCAACCATCAAAACAACGTGAAGTAAAACGCGAAGTGAAACGTGAAGAGCCTGTTGTGCATGAACGTAATACAGATTCAGATGATATTGATATTCCAGCATTTTTACGTAACCGTCGTAGACGATAAGAAAGAAAGGAGCCAATGGCTCCTTTCTTTTTTATTACATAACCTTAAATGTTTTCAGATGAAAGCTTTTATCGTGCTATTTGTAAATATATAAATTCATTTTGATTTTTCCAATACATAAGTCCCGGCTATGAAAGCAACGGGAGATCTCCATTCACTCATTCTGTTTTCACATGGCATGGGGCTAAAAAATACCCTGATCGCTTCTATCCATAGTTGGATGCTCTCTCTCATCTAAAAAGAAAGGTTTTATATGTTTTTTTATTTGTATTTATATAGTAAGATTATCCTCTAAAATATAGAAAGCAAGAAAGCTAGATGAAGATTACAGAAAAAGTTTATTATTTGCAGGCTTGCAATATATGCCTCACGACAGATTATGTCTGGAAACCACAAAATAACAAAAAAACCCCTCCATAAATTGACACACTTTCCTATTGGATATGCTTTATACTAGTCTCAACTCAAAAAAAGAGGTGAATGGTTTGGTTGTTTACGCCGACGCTGTTTGGTTGTTAAACGCCTGCATTGATTTTCTTTTACTTTTATTAACAGCAACTGTGTTGAAAAAGAAGATCAAAAGATGGAGGCTTGTGCTAGGAGCTTTTATTGGTTCTACAATTGTTATTTTTGCCTTTACTCCTTTTGCTTCTATGATGACACACCCAATTATGAAACTATTGTACTCGTTACTTATTGTGTATACAGCATTTGGTTTTTCTACTTTTAGAAATTATACACAAACTGTTTTTACCTTTTATTTTGTAACATTTATGGTAGGAGGAGGATTAATTGGAACTCATTTTTTCCTAAAAACGAACGAAATGGTCGATGGATTAGTTCAGGCGAAAGCAATTTCTTATGGTGATCCAGTAAGTTGGATATTTGTTATTTTGGGATTTCCAATTATTTATTACTTTTCAAAAAAACGTATTGAAAATGTAGAAGTGACTAAAATTCATTATGACCAAATTGTACAAGTGAATATTAGACTTGCCGAAAATGAAATGAAACTAGATGGATTAATTGATAGTGGAAATCAGCTTTATGACCCTTTAACGAAGACTCCCGTTATGATTATGCATGTATCATCATTAGAAGATTGTTTACCAACATGGTTGACAGAACAGATCTATTCCAAAACAGAGATTCCACAAATACCAGAAAATGATTCAGGTTGGGCAACGAGGCTACGTTTCATTCCTTTCCGGGCTGTAGGAGTGGATCATCAGTTTTTATGGGCAATTAAACCAGATGTTGTTCAAATTCATCATGAAGGAAGCGATATGATTGTAAACAAAGTATTAATTGGTTTAAATACGCAGCAATTGTCTACAAATGGAGAGTATCAATGTATTATACATCCGAAAATGTTGATATCACCAAAAGTGACAATTGCTTAATTATGAAAGGTGGGAGAATATGGCGAAAATAAAATTTTATTTCATATATCTTTGGTATAAAGTATTGTTGAAACTCGGGATTAAGACCGATGAAATTTACTACATCGGTGGAAGTGAGGCATTGCCGCCGCCTTTAACAAAAGAGGAAGAAGAAGTACTCCTTAATAAATTGCCAAAAGGTGATCAAGCGGCACGGTCATTACTCATTGAACGTAATTTACGGCTTGTTGTGTATATAGCCCGTAAATTTGAAAATACAGGAATTAATATTGAGGATTTAATTAGTATAGGAACAATTGGGCTTATTAAAGCTGTGAACACATTTAATCCCGAAAAGAAAATAAAGTTAGCAACGTATGCATCACGTTGTATAGAAAATGAAATTTTAATGCACTTACGTAGAAATAATAAAAACCGCTCTGAAGTATCATTCGATGAACCCTTAAATATAGATTGGGATGGAAATGAGTTATTATTGTCAGATGTTCTTGGAACCGATGATGATATTATTACAAAAGATTTAGAGGCTACCGTAGATAGGCATCTTCTTATGAAAGCACTACATCAATTAAATGATCGTGAAAAGCAGATTATGGAGCTTCGTTTTGGTCTTGCAGGGGGAGAAGAAAAAACACAAAAAGACGTGGCAGATATGCTGGGAATTTCACAATCTTATATTTCTCGACTTGAAAAGAGAATTATAAAAAGGCTTCGAAAAGAATTTAATAAAATGGTATAAAGAATCCCTTTACAAGCTAATAGTATTAAGGGAAGTATAGAAAACCAATCGGTATTCCGATTGGTTTTCTAGTATTTTTCTTTAAAGTTGAGAGAAAAAAACGATATGCATAAAATTCCCTCCAAAGGAGATACTTTACACTGTACAGCAACTCCCGATAGGAGGGAACACTTTGACGAGAAACAAAGTAGAGATTTGTGGTGTTGATACAGCTAAACTTCCAGTACTAAAAAATGAAGAGATGCGTAAATTATTTCGAGAAATGCAAAGTGGAGAGACTAGCGCAAGAGAAAAATTAGTAAATGGAAACTTACGCCTTGTACTGAGCGTCATTCAGCGATTTAACAACAGAGGAGAATTTGTTGATGATTTATTTCAAGTCGGCTGCATTGGACTTATGAAATCCATTGATAACTTTGACTTAAGCCAAAATGTTAAATTTTCAACATATGCTGTGCCAATGATTATTGGGGAAATCCGTAGATATTTACGTGATAACAATCCAATTCGCGTCTCTCGTTCACTGCGAGATATCGCGTATAAAGCATTACAGGTAAGAGAAAAGTTAATTGCTGAAAATTCAAAAGAGCCAACGGCAATGGATATTGCAAAAGTGCTTGAAGTGACACATGAAGAAATCGTTTTTGCACTTGATGCCATTCAAGATCCAGTATCATTATTTGAACCAATCTATAATGATGGGGGCGACCCTATATTTGTAATGGATCAACTAAGTGATGATAAACAAAGGGACGAGCAATGGGTCGAAGAATTGGCATTGAAAGAAGGAATGAAACGATTAAATGATCGTGAAAAAATGATTATTCGAAAACGTTTTTTTCAAGGGAAAACACAAATGGAAGTTGCCGAAGAAATTGGAATTTCTCAAGCACAAGTATCACGCCTTGAAAAATCAGCAATTAAACAAATGAATAAGACAATTCAAGGATAAGGTCTCATCGGTTAAGATGAGACTTTTTTATGTTGCGCGCCTCGAGATTCTGTTCATAGGAAAGATTACGTGTTCATATAATAACAATAAAGTAAAATTGAAGGAGAAGACTTATCAACTACAAATAGTGACATAGAAGGGGAGAATGACAATGATGCGGATTTCAGAGTTTCAAATTAAGGATGTTGTAAATGTCTCTGATGGAAAAAAGCTTGGAAACATTAGCGATATAGATATTGATATGAACACTGGGAAGATTCAAGCTGTTATTATTTCAAAACAGGCACGAATGCTAGGTATATTTGGGAAAGAGGCGGAGTTTGTTATTCCATGGAAGCAAATTGTAAAAATTGGAGAGGATGTCATATTAGTAAGAGCTGATCATGTCAATTCTGTAACAGAATCAATACAAACACCGACAATTTCTTAAAGAATATTACAAATTCCTCTTTTTTTTATGTTGTCATTATGGAAAAATAAAAGTATGGTAAAATAGACAGGAAGTACCATGCTTTTTTATGTTATTTTATTAAAAGGAGCCGCTTTATGAGAGAACCATTTATATATGAGGACGGTATATTATATTTACAAGCGTGGAAAGAACTTGGAAATATTACTGCAGGATTTACGACGAAAGATGGTGGAGTAAGTACAGGCTCCTTCCAGGCGATGAATTTAGGATTACATGTGAATGATACGATGGAGAATGTTCATGAAAATAGACGTATTTTAGCGGACAAGCTACAAAAACCATTAGAAAATTGGATTTGTTCAGAGCAAGTTCATGATCGTCACGTTGAAAAAGTAGGACAAGGGGAAAAAGGGCGAGGAATCTACTTATATGAAGATGGTATTCCAAATACAGATGGTATTTATACGACTGATAGAGATGTATGTTTAACATCTTGCTATGCCGATTGTGTTCCACTCTATTTCTATGCACCATCGCATGGTATGATAGGACTTGCACATGCTGGATGGAAAGGAACTGTAAAAGAAATTGCAAAAGAAATGATTCAAAAGTGGAGTGCAGAAGGAGTGCCAGCTCATGAGATTTATGTTGCAATTGGACCAGCCATTGGGTCCTGCTGTTATGTAGTTGATGATCGTGTATTATCAGCAGCAAAACAAGCGGTAAACGGACCTGTTCCATATAACGTGATTTCAGACGGACAATATGCAATTGATTTAAAAGAAATCAATCGTATATTATGCTTACAGGCGGGCATAAAAGATGAGCATATTGTGATGTCGTCTCTTTGTACAAGCTGTGAAGAACAATTGTTTTTCTCACATCGTCGTGATCGAGGAAAAACAGGAAGAATGTTGAGTTTCATAGGCTTTAAGGAGGATTGAAAACAAGTGGTAGTGCAAGAGAATTTAGCATTTGTAAATGAGGAAATCAAAAAAGCGTGTGAACGAGCAGAGCGCTTGGTAGAAGAGATTAAGCTCGTTGCAGTAACAAAAACAGTAGGAATTGAAAAAACAAATGAAGTAATAGAAGCTGGAATTACTGATTTAGGTGAGAATCGTAATGAAGGTTTTTTACAGAAGTATGAGCATTTTGGTTCAAAAGTAAATTGGCATTTCATCGGTTCATTACAAACGAGAAAAGTAAAAGAAATTATTAATGAGATTGATTATTTGCATTCATTAGATCGCATTTCACTTGCAAAAGAAATTCAAAAACGTGCTACAAAGCAGGTTCGATGTTTTGTTCAAGTAAAAACATCATCTGAAGAATCAAAGCAAGGGATAGCAGTTGAAGAAACAATTACATTTATTCGTGCTCTGCAAGAATTTGATAAAATTGAAGTTGTTGGATTAATGACAATGGCACCATTTACTGGGGAAGAAGCAGAGATTCGTCATTGTTTTAAGGCATTGCGTGGTTTGCAAAAACAAGTGCAAGAACTAGGGTTACCATACGCTCCGTGTAAAGAACTATCGATGGGAATGTCAAATGATTATACAATTGCAATTGAAGAAGGTGCTACATATATTCGTTTGGGAACGATTTTAGTAGGAAAAGCGTAAAAGGAAGGAGAATGTTATTATGAGTTGGTCAAAAGTAAAATACTTCTTTTTTGACACACCTGAAGAGCGAGAAGCTTACGAAAAGGAAAAGGAGCAAGCTGAAATGAAAAAACAACAAGATCCCCCAGAGCAGCAGGATATTCCACTTACGAAAGCACAGCCGAAACAAAATATTGTAAGTATTGAAACAGCAAAACAGTCTTCTAAAGTTGTTTTGTTAGAACCGCGTACATATTCGGAAGCACAAGGGATTGCGGATCATTTAAAGGGAAGAAGAGCGGTTGTCATTAATTTGCAAAGAATGTCAACAGATCAAGCTGTGCGTATCGTTGACTTTTTAAGTGGTACTGTATACGCTATAGGCGGGGATATTCAAAAACTAGGACCGAAAACATTTATTTGTACACCTGAGACTGTAGATATTGTTGGGGCCATTTCTGAGTTGTTCGGTGAAGAGGAAGAGACAAATATAAAGAGGTGGTAATACGCCATGACGATTATTTTAGAAGCATTGCTTTGGATCATCCAGATTTATTCCTGGGCGCTTATTATCTATATTCTCCTATCGTGGTTTCCAGGGGCAAGAGAATCAACATTTGGTGATTTTCTATCGCGTATTTGTGAACCGTATTTAGAGCCGTTTCGGAGATTCATCCCGCCTTTTGGAATGATTGATATTTCTCCAATTGTTGCAATTATTGCGTTGAGATTGGCTAGTAGTGGTTTAGTAAGTTTGTTTAATTATTTCCTGTAATAAGAGGTTAAATGAATGAACATCTATGAGCATTTTAGACCTGAAGAAGCGGTCTTTGTTGATAAAGCGTTAGAATGGAAACAGATGGCTGAAGAATATCATCAAGTGAAATTAACGGATTTTCTTGATCCGCGCCAGCAACAAATTGTTGCTACGATAATTGGCAATCAAGGAGATGCGACTTTACGACTTTATGGTGCTACGCCAAAAGCGGAAAGAAAAAGAGCTCTTATTTACCCGAGTTATCTCGATTTAAAAGAAGAAGATTTTCAAGTTGAAGTATTAGAAATTGACTATCCTTCCAAGTTTTATACGCTTGAACATAGGCAAATATTAGGTGCATTTATGTCTCTTGGTCTAACGAGAGAAAAATGCGGTGATATTTTGCTTCAAGAAAATCGCGCCCAAATTATAGTTGCAAAAGAAATTGTTTCGTACATTGAAATGAATTTACAATCGATAGGGAAAATGAAGGTCTCACTCTCCTCTGTACAAGCAGATCGAGTATTACGATTGCAAGAAGAATGGAGAGAACAGTCTGGAACTGTTTCATCACTTCGATTAGATGTCCTGCTAGCTGAAATGCTCCATGTATCACGGCAGAAAGTACAGCCGTTTATAAAAAACGGTCTTGTGAAAGTGAATTGGAAAACGGTTGAGCAAACTGCATACGAGTGTTTTCCAGGTGATGTGTTTTCAGTTAGGGGACATGGCCGAAGTAAATTATTTTCTATAGAAGGAAAAACGAAGCGCGACAAATGGAGAGTTTTGTATGGTATACTAAAATGATTGGTTTTTTAGAAGGAAAATCTCTTGTTTTGTCGAAGAAAAGATATAATTAAAAGAGGAAAATTTAGATAACTACTTGGAGGTGGCGTTTGTGCCGTTAACACCATTAGATATTCATAACAAAGAATTTGGTCGCGGATTCCGTGGCTATGATGAGGATCAAGTAAATGAGTTTCTTGATCAAATTATCAAGGATTATGAATTGGTCATTCGTGAGAAGAAAGCATTAGAAGAAAAAGTTGCTCAGCTAGAAGGGAAATTAGATCATTTCTCTAACATTGAAGACACGTTAAATAAATCTATCGTTGTTGCACAAGAAGCAGCGGAAGAAGTAAAGCGTAATGCACAAAAAGAAGCAAAATTAATTGTTCGTGAAGCAGAAAAAAATGCAGATCGTATCATTAATGAAGCTTTAGTAAAATCAAGAAAAGTTGCATTTGATATTGAAGAGCTAAAGAAACAAGCGAAAGTATTCCGCACGCGTTTCCGTATGCTATTAGAAGCACAGCTTGAAATGTTGAACAATGATGATTGGGACAAATTAATTGAGTTAGAAGAAGAAGTGGACGAGCTGTTAAAGAAAGAAGAAACAGTGTAAGCTTGACGTTTTTCTCATTATTACATATAATTTTAAACAACATATTTATTAAGAAAAACGAAGATAGGGATAAGTACCTTTTTCACACCTTATATAGCGAACTGAGGATGGTGTAAGCTCAGGATAAGGAGATAAATGGGAATATCACCCTGGAGTTCCACGCTGAACCAAAAAAGTAAGCGTAGGCGTATATTCGCGTTAAGAATATAAAGAGGACTAATGCATACATGCATGGTCTACTAGGGTGGTACCGCGGGAGACCTTCTCGTCCCTTTTTGGGGATGAGAAGGTCTCTTTTTTATTCCATTTTTTAGGGTCTTTCTTTTATACATTCGAGGAGGAAATAAGCATGGAGTACAAAAATACATTACTAATGCCGAAAACAGAATTCCCAATGCGTGGGAATTTACCAAAACGTGAGCCTGCAATGCAAGAAAAATGGGCTGAGATGAATATTTACGAAAAAGTACAAGAACATACAAAAGGTCGTCCTTTATTTGTGCTGCATGATGGTCCTCCATATGCGAATGGTGACATTCATATGGGACATGCGTTAAATAAAGTATTAAAAGATTTTATTGTTCGTTACAAATCGATGACTGGATACTGTGCACCATATGTGCCAGGCTGGGATACACATGGTCTACCAATTGAACAAGCTTTAACAAATAAAGGCGTAAAGCGTAAAGAAATGACGGTTGCAGAATTCCGTAAATTATGTGCAGAGTATGCATATGAACAAGTAAATCGCCAACGTGAGCAGTTTAAACGTCTAGGTGTGCGTGCTGATTGGGATCGTCCATATATTACGTTAGAGCCAGCATATGAAGCGCAGCAAATTAAAGTGTTTGGAGAAATGGCGAAGAAAGGTTATATCTATAAAGGACAGAAGCCAGTTTATTGGTCTCCAACAAGTGAATCTGCTTTAGCTGAAGCTGAAATTGAATATAAAGATAAGAAGTCAGCATCTATTTACGTAGCATTCCCTGTAAAAGACGGGAAAAATGTATTAGAAGGTGACGAGAAATTTATTATTTGGACAACAACACCTTGGACACTACCAGCAAACCTAGGTATTTCTGTTCACCCAGAACTTGAATATAGCATTGTGAAAGTAAATGATGAAAAATATATCATCGCTTCTGAACTATTTGATACAGTTGCGAAAACATTAGAGTGGGAAAATACTGAGGTTGTGAAAACAGTTAAAGGTAGCGAACTTGAGTATACAGTTGCGAAGCACCCATTCTATGATCGTGATTCTTTAGTTATGCTTGGAGAGCATGTTACAACAGATGCTGGTACAGGTTGTGTACATACAGCACCTGGACACGGGGAAGACGATTTCCTTGTTGGTAAACAATATGGATTAGAAGTTCTTTGTCCGGTTGATGATAAAGGTGTATTAACAAGTGAAGCACCTGGATTTGAAGGTTTATTCTATGATAAAGCAAATAAACCAATTACGGAAAAACTAGAAGAAGTTGGTGCGTTATTAAAATTAACATTTATTACGCATTCTTATCCGCATGACTGGAGAACGAAAAAACCAATTATCTTCCGTGCGACAGCGCAATGGTTTGCATCGATTGAAGCATTCCGCAGTGAATTATTACAAGCTGTTGAAGAAACGAAGTGGGTACCAGCATGGGGTGAAACTCGCCTTCATAATATGGTTCGTGACCGTGGTGACTGGTGTATTTCTCGTCAGCGTGCGTGGGGTGTACCAATTCCTGTCTTCTATGCAGAGAATGGTGATCCAATCATTACAGATGAAACAATCAATCATGTAGCGGACCTATTCCGTGAGAATGGTTCTAACGTATGGTTCGAGCGTGAAGCGAAAGAGTTATTACCAGAAGGATTTACACATCCATCTAGTCCAAATGGTGAATTCCGTAAAGAAACAGACATTATGGACGTATGGTTTGATTCAGGTTCTTCTCACCAAGCTGTTCTAGAAGAGCGTGAGGACTTGCAGCGTCCTGCTGATTTATACTTAGAAGGATCTGACCAATACCGTGGTTGGTTTAACTCTTCATTATCAACAGCAGTTGCAGTAACTGGTAAAGCGCCGTATAAAGGTGTTCTAAGTCATGGGTTCGTACTAGACGGTGAAGGCCGTAAAATGAGTAAATCTATCGGAAACATTGTAGTACCGAAGAAAATCATGGATCAATTAGGCGGAGATATTTTACGACTATGGGTATCTTCTGTTGACTATCAATCTGATGTACGTATTTCAGATGATATTTTAAAACAAGTTGCAGAAGTATATCGTAAAATCCGTAACACATTCCGTTTCTTATTAGGAAACTTATCTGACTTTAATCCAGGTCAAGATGCAGTAGCAAAAACTGAACTACGTGAAGTAGATCGATATATGCTAGTGAAATTAAATGACTTAATTACAAAAGTAAAAGAAGCATATGAAACATATGATTTTGCGGCCGTGTATCATGCAATTCATAATTTCTGTACAATTGATTTAAGTTCATTCTATTTAGATTTTGCAAAAGACATTTTATATATTGAAGCTGCGAATCATTCGGACCGCCGTGCAATTCAAACAGTACTTTATGATGTTCTTGTTGCATTAACAAAGCTTGTAACACCAATTTTACCTCATACAGCGGATGAAGTATGGCCATATATTCCTGGTGTTGTAGAAGAAAGTGTTCAGCTAACTGATATGCCAGAAGCAGTGGAAGTAGAAGGTGCTGAAGCGTTAAAAACAAAATGGGATGCATTTATGACACTTCGCGACGACGTATTAAAAGCGTTAGAAGTTGCTCGTAATGAAAAAGTAATTGGTAAGTCATTGAATGCAAGTATTACACTTTATCCAACTGCAGAAATGAAACAAATGTTAGAGTCTATCAGCGAAGATTTAAAACAATTGTTTATTGTTTCTGAGTACAAACTTGGTGGCACAATGGAAGAGGCCCCAGCAGATGCTCCGAAATATGAGCATACAGCTGTTGTTGTAGCGCAGGCAACTGGTGAAACATGTGAACGTTGCTGGGTTGTTTCTGAAACAATTGGTAAAGACGCTGAACATGAAACATTATGTGAGCGTTGTGCGACAGTTGTAAAAGAAAATTATGTGAAATAATGATGTGATAGTAAAAAACTGACTGCTAATTACTGCAGTCAGTTTTTTTGTATTCAGTAAAGATTTTTCTTGGCATGCGGTAGATGTATCGAGAATTTGATTGTTAAAGGTTTCTATTGGATTTTAAGCACTTTCCTATGAAGGAAAAATGTGTGAGCGGTAAGTGAGAAAATTTCGGACACACTAACGGTACATTGCAGCCGGGAGGAATGTACACGTGAATGAAATCTACATGGAAATCAAAGAAGAATTGCAATTGATGAAAAAAGAATTACAGGAGCGACTGGCAAAAGAAGCGATGCGCACGTATCATGTGGAATTTGGACAAGAGATAGGGTATGAAATGAAGGAAGATGCGAAAAAGAAATTATTTTTACATGATATAAGAGAAGATTTAAAAGATGTGGAACGAGCATTATTTAAAATGGAAATCGATATGTATGGAATTTGTGAAGAAACTGGGAGATATATTCCTGTAAAGCAAATGCAAATGATGCCAACAGCACGTACAGTTCATGAGTTTTTGTATGATAAAGTAAATATTTGATAGGCACAACGATATTATATTACCTTTTTTCGTTTTATTTTATTCTTCCGTAAAGGTTCATTGTGAAAAGGCCGTAGCTATGCTAAAATTTTGAGGTACACTGTCTTTGTGGGGGAAATGAAAATGATATATTATTTAATAGCCTTATTTGTCATTACTGTCGATCAGGTATCGAAATGGTTAATTGTAAAGAACATGGAATTAGGTACAAGTATCCCGATTATCGATAATGTATTATACATAACATCACATCGGAATAGAGGAGCTGCCTGGGGTATTTTAGAAGGTCAAATGTGGTTCTTCTATGTTATTACAGTTGTTTTTGTAGGATTTATCGTATTTTATATGAAAAAATATGCAAAAACAGATAAGCTCTTAGGGGTCTCATTAGGTCTTATTTTAGGCGGAGCAATTGGCAATTTTATTGATCGTGTATTTAGACAAGAAGTGGTGGATTTCATTCACGTGTATATTTTTTCATACAATTATCCGGTATTTAACATAGCTGACTCAGCTTTATGTATAGGGGTTGTATTGATTATTATTCAAACATTATTAGAAGGAAAGAAAATGAAGGAGTAAATGAATGAGCGAAGTAGTACAAGTAACAGTTGCAAAAGAACAAAAAAATGAACGGATTGATAAGTTTGTTGCCAGTGTCAATAATGAGTGGTCACGTACACAAGTGCAGCAATGGATTAAAGATGGTGTCGTAACTGTAAACGGAAACACCATTAAAGGAAATTATAAAGTAAAAGAAAACGATGAAATTGCAGTAGCAATCCCAGAACCAGAAGAACTAGATATTCGTGCAGAAGATATGAACTTAGAAATTTATTATGAGGATGCAGATGTATTAGTTGTTAATAAACCACGCGGTATGGTTGTACATCCAGCTCCTGGACATACAAGTGGTACTCTTGTAAATGGACTAATGTATCATTGTACTGATTTATCAGGGATTAACGGTGTAATGCGCCCTGGTATTGTGCATCGTATTGATAAAGACACCTCTGGTTTATTAATGGTTGCTAAAAATGATATGGCACATGAATCTCTTGTCAATCAGCTTGTGGCAAAAACAGTTACAAGACGATATAAAGCAATTGTTCATGGGATGATTCCACATGATAAAGGAACGATTGATGCACCGATTGCTCGAGATAAAAAGGATCGTCAAAGTATGACGGTTGATGAAAATGGGAAACATGCTGTTACACACTTCCAAGTGTTAGAGAGGTTCAAGGACTTTACACTTGTTGAATGTCGTTTAGAAACAGGGCGTACGCATCAAATTCGTGTTCATATGAAATATATTGGATATCCACTTGCAGGAGATCCCAAATATGGTCCGAAAAAAACATTAGATATAAATGGACAGGCGCTTCATGCAGGGATTTTAGGATTTGATCACCCTCGTACTGGTGAATATGTTGAGTTTGAGGCACCGATTCCAGAAGTATTTGAAGAAACGCTAAATATTTTACGGAAATAGTATTGACAAATCATAAGAAAACTGAGATACTGACTACAGTTAAATAATGATCCTTTAACACAGCCCCGTGAGGTTGAGAAGGTAACGGTTTGAAATACTTAGGGTATGTTGTACCCTTTTTTCAAAAGTCCTCTCGCACACGCTGAGAGGACTTTTTTTATACCATTCCTCTCACGCAAGAAAAAAGCTTGGAGGTGTAGAGCATGCAAGAAAAAGCTGTCGTTTTAGATGACCAAATGATTCGCCGCGCTTTAACACGTATTAGTCATGAAATTGTGGAACGTAATAAAGGTGTTGATAATTGTGTTCTTGTCGGAATTAAAACACGTGGTATCTTTATTGCAAAGCGTTTAGCAGAACGCATTGGTCAAATTGAAGGAAAAGAGATTGAAGTAGGGGAATTAGACATTACACTATATCGTGATGATTTAACACTTCAATCAAAAAATAAAGAACCGTTAGTAAAAGGTTCGGATATCCCTGTAGATATTACGAAGAAAAAGGTAATCCTTGTAGATGATGTATTATATACAGGAAGAACAGTTCGAGCGGCAATGGATGCTCTTATGGATTTAGGTAGACCATCACAAATCCAACTTGCGGTTCTTGTAGACAGAGGTCATCGTGAATTACCAATTCGCGCTGATTATGTAGGGAAGAACATTCCAACATCAAGTGAAGAACGTATTGAAGTTGATTTGCAAGAGACAGATCAGCAAGATCGAGTAAGTATATACGATAAGTAAAACCCTTTTAAATGTAGTCCTGTGAGGCTGCCAAAGGGTCTTGACTTTCGTATGTCAAATTTGACATACGAAAGTATAGGACTCTTTGTGCACAGTCACAAAGAGTTTTTTTATTGCAAAGTTTTAAACTGAAGGAGGATGTAACAATGGAACAAAAGCCAGTGTTAGACATTCATGAAGTACCGAAGCCCGGAAAATGGTTATTTTTAAGTATACAACATTTATTTGCGATGTTCGGATCAACAGTGCTTGTTCCATTTTTAACAGGACTGAATCCATCAGTTGCTTTAATTTCAAGTGGATTAGGAACACTAGCGTTCCTTCTTATAACAAAAGGTCAAGTGCCAGCATATCTAGGATCATCATTCGCATTTATCGCACCAATTATTACAGCAAAAACAGCTGGTGGGCCGGGAGCAGCAATGCTTGGTGGGTTACTAGCGGGACTTGTTTATCTCTTAATTTCAATCGGAATTAAGAAATCAGGATCTGAGTGGATTATGAAATTACTTCCACCAATCGTAGTGGGTCCAGTCGTAATGGTTATCGGATTAGCACTAGCACATACAGCGGTTAATATGGCGATGAATGATGCAGGTGGAAAGTATAGCTTTACACATTTCTCAGTAGCGTTAGTAACATTAGCAATTACAATCATTTGCTCCATATTCGGAAGAGGGTTTTTCAGCATCATACCAGTTTTACTTGGAATCATCGGGGGATATATCTTTGCTTACTTCCAAGGGCTTGTAGATTTAAAACCGGTAGCTGAGGCAAAATGGTTTGATGTACCAGACTTCACAGTACCATTTGTAACATATACTCCAGAGTTTTCATGGAAGATTGTACTCTTAATGGTACCAGTTGCACTCGTAACAATCTCAGAACATATCGGACATCAAATTGTACTTGGAAATGTTATTAAGAGAGATTTAATTGAAAAACCAGGTTTACATCGTTCAATCTTTGGGGATGGGGTAGCAACATTAATCGCATCTGTAATAGGTGGACCGCCGAATACAACATACGGTGAAAATATCGGCGTGTTAGCAATTACGAGAGCTTACAGTGTATACTTATTCATCGGATCAGCAGTATTTGCGATTATGTTTGGGTTTATCGGTAAGATTTCAGCACTGATTCATTCGATTCCAACACCAGTTATGGGCGGAGTATCAATCTTACTTTTCGGTGTAATCGCATCAAGTGGTTTACGCATGATGGTAGATGATAAAACAGATTTAAGCGACAAACGCAATTTAATGATCGCATCGGTTATACTTGTAATCGGTATTGGTGGGGCGGTACTCCATGTCGGAGAATCATTCCAAGTAGAAGGAATGGCACTAGCAGCAATTGTAGGTGTACTGTTAAATCTACTACTACCAGAAATAAAACAAACAAAACAATCTAAGCAGATTGCTTCATAAAACAACCTTTTAATTCAGTCCTGTGAGACCGAAAAGGGTGGCTTCTTTCTTGCACCCTAGTCTCACATGACTAGGGTATTTTTATGCAGTTATTGTTATATAAATTCAGAAGTGTTATTATAAAAATTAGAAAGATGAGGGATGACGATGAACCATTTGTTAACGATGAGTGAATTATCGGAGCAAGAAATTTCAGAAATCCTAAAAGACGCAGAAGATTTTGCGAATGGAAAAGAACTAAAAAAAACAGAGCAAACATTTGTAGCGAACTTGTTCTTTGAAAATAGTACGAGAACGAGATTTAGCTTCGAAGTTGCTGAGAAGAGGTTAGGGCTTGATGTATTAAACTTTTCAGCAGATTCATCTAGCGTACAAAAAGGAGAAACTTTATACGACACGATAAGAACACTAGAATCAATCGGAACAAAAGCGGTAGTCATCCGCCATGAGCAAGATCGCTACTTTGATGAGCTAAAAGATCAGGTAAATATCCCGATCTTGAATGCTGGTGATGGATGCGGAAATCACCCAACGCAGTGCTTACTAGATCTTCTAACAATTAAACAAGAGTTTGGCAGATTTGAAGGTTTGAAGATTGCGATAGTAGGGGATATTCGCCATAGCCGAGTAGCACGTTCTAATGCAGAAGCATTAACGAAACTTGGTGCGACAATTTACTTCGCAAGTCCAGAAGAGTGGAAAGATGAAGAAAACACATTTGGAACTTACAAAGACTTAGATGAACTTGTTCCAGAGGTTGATGTGATGATGCTACTTCGTGTACAACATGAGCGTCATGATCATTATGAAACAGACATTATGAAAGAGTACCATGAGAAACACGGATTAACAGTGGAAAGAGAGAAGCGTATGAAAGAAGGAAGCATTATTATGCATCCAGCTCCCGTAAACCGTGATGTTGAAATTGCAAGTAAACTTGTTGAGTGTGAGCGTTCACGCATATTCAAGCAAATGGAAAATGGAGTTTACGTAAGAATGGCTGTACTAAAACGCGCCTTACCAAATGTATTAGGAGGAATGAAACATGAATTATTTGTTTAAAAATGGTCGGTATCTAAATGAAGAAGGAAAAATTGTAGCAACAGATCTTCTCATACAAGACGGTAAAATTGCGAAAGTAGCAGAAAATATTACGGCAGATAATGCTGAAGTAATCGATGTGAACGGAAAATTAATCGCACCTGGACTAGTAGATGTACACGTTCATCTTCGCGAACCGGGTGGTGAACATAAAGAAACAATTGAAACTGGTACACTTGCAGCAGCAAAAGGTGGATTCACAACAATTTGTGCAATGCCAAATACACGCCCAGTCCCAGATTGCAAAGAGCATATGGAAGATTTACAAAAACGTATTAAAGAAAAAGCACATGTAAATGTATTACCATACGGAGCAATTACAGTACGCCAAGCAGGTTCTGAAATGACAGACTTTGAAACGTTAAAAGAACTTGGGGCATTTGCTTTCACTGATGACGGAGTAGGCGTACAAGATGCAAGTATGATGCTTGCTGCTATGAAACGTGCAGCGAAATTAAATATGGCAGTCGTTGCACACTGTGAAGAAAATACACTTATTAATAAAGGTTGTGTACATGAAGGGAAGTTTTCTAAGGAACATGGATTAAACGGTATCCCATCAGTATGTGAATCTGTACATATTGCCCGGGACATCTTACTTGCAGAAGCAGCGGATTGTCACTATCACGTATGTCACGTAAGTACAAAAGGGTCTGTACGAGTGATTCGTGATGCAAAACGTGCTGGAATTAAAGTGACAGCGGAAGTAACACCGCACCACTTAGTACTATGTGAAGATGATATCCCATCAGTTGATCCAAACTTTAAAATGAATCCACCGCTTCGTGGAAAAGAAGACCATGCAGCGTTAATTGAAGGATTATTAGATGGAACAATTGATATCATTGCAACAGATCATGCACCACATGCTACAGAGGAAAAAGCGCAAGGTATTGAAAGAGCACCATTTGGAATTACTGGTTTTGAAACAGCATTCCCACTGCTGTATACAAATCTTGTGAAAAAAGGAATTATCACATTAGAACAGTTAATTCAATTCTTAACAGAAAAACCAGCTGATACATTTGGTTTAGAAGCAGGTCGCCTGAAAGAAGGAAGAGCGGCTGATATTACAATTATTGATTTAGAACAAGAAGAAGAGATTGATCCAACAACATTCTTATCAAAAGGAAAGAATACGCCATTTGCAGGCTGGAAGTGTCAAGGATGGCCAGTTATGACATTAGTTAGCGGTAAGATCGCATGGCAAAAGGAGAGTGCATTAGTATGAAAAGACAACTTATCTTAGAAGATGGAACAGTATTAATTGGAAAAGGTTTCGGCGGTGAAATCGAAAAGTCAGGTGAGGTTGTATTTACAACAGGAATGACAGGATATCAAGAAACATTATCTGATCCATCATATTGCGGTCAAATTGTAACATTTACGTATCCATTAATCGGAAACTACGGCATTAACCGTGACGATTTTGAATCAATTCACCCATCTGTAAATGGTTTAATCGTAAACGAAATATGTGATCACCCATCTAACTTCCGAAATGAGATTTCGTTAGATGAGTATTTAAAAGAAAGAAACATTCCAGGTTTAGCAGGAATTGATACGAGAAAATTAACAAGAAAAATTCGTCAATACGGTACATTACGTGGACGCCTTTGCAACATGGACGCGGATGTAGAATATATCGTGAGCCAATTAAAAGCGACAGTATTTACAGATCATGTAAAACGCGTGTCAACAAAAGATCCATATCCAAGCCCAGGCCGTGGTCATCGTGTTGTACTTGTTGACTTCGGAATGAAACATGGTATTTTACGAGAATTAAATAAACGCGATTGTGATGTAATTGTTGTACCTTACAATACAACAGCAGAAGAAATTTTACGCCTTAGCCCAGATGGAATTATGTTAAGTAATGGACCTGGAGATCCAAAAGATGTACCAGAAGCAATCGAAATGTTAAAAGACATTATCGGTAAAGTTCCTTTATTCGGAATTTGCTTAGGACATCAATTGTTCGCGCTAGCATCTGGTGCGAATACAAGTAAGTTGAAATTTGGTCACCGTGGTTTAAATCATCCAGTAAAACATCTTGCAACTGGAAAAGTAGCAATTACATCTCAAAACCATGGTTATGCAGTAGAAGAAGAATCAGTTAAAAATACAGAACTTGAGATTACGCATGTTGCTTTAAACGATGGAACAGTAGAAGGTCTTCGTCATAAGAAGTTCCCAGCATTTACAGTACAATACCATCCAGAAGCTTCAGCAGGACCAGAAGATGCAAATGATTTATTCGAAGATTTCTTAACAATGATTGAAAACTTCAAGAAAGAAGGGGAAGAGTTATGCCAAAACGCCTAGACATTAACACAATTTTAGTAATCGGATCAGGACCAATTGTAATTGGGCAAGCAGCGGAGTTTGACTACTCTGGTACACAAGCTTGTCAATCTCTGAAAGAGGAAGGTTACAAAGTAATCCTTGTTAACTCTAACCCAGCAACAATTATGACGGATACTGCAACAGCAGATAAAGTATACATTGAGCCATTAACATTAGAATTCGTAAGCCGTATTATTCGTAAAGAACGTCCAGATGCAATCTTGCCAACATTAGGTGGTCAAACAGGCTTAAACATGGCTGTTGAACTTGCAAAATCAGGCGTACTTGACGAGTGCGGAGTTGAAATATTAGGAACAAAATTATCAGCAATCGAGCAAGCGGAAGATCGTGATTTATTCCGTACATTAATGCAAGATTTAAATGAACCAACACCACCAAGTGAAATTATTCATAACCTTGATGAAGCATATGGGTTTGTAAAAGAAATTGGTTACCCAGTAATCGTTCGTCCAGCATTCACATTAGGAGGAACGGGCGGCGGAATTTGCCATAATGAAGAAGAGTTAATTGAAATCGTAACAAGTGGTTTAAAACATAGTCCAGTAACACAATGTCTATTAGAGAAAAGTATTGCTGGTTGTAAAGAAATTGAATATGAAGTAATGCGTGATTCAAATGATAACGCAATTGTAGTATGTAACATGGAAAATATCGATCCAGTTGGGGTTCACACAGGTGATTCAATTGTTGTAGCACCGAGCCAAACATTAAGTGATCGTGAGTATCAAATGTTACGCAACACTTCATTACGAATCATTCGTGCATTAGGGATTGAAGGTGGATGTAACGTTCAGCTTGCACTTGATCCATATAGCTTCCAATACTATGTAATCGAAGTAAATCCACGTGTAAGTCGTTCATCTGCACTTGCATCTAAAGCAACTGGATATCCAATTGCGAAGTTAGCAGCGAAAATTGCAGTCGGCTTAACATTAGATGAAATTGTAAACCCAGTAACGCAAAAAACATATGCATGTTTCGAGCCAGCATTAGACTATGTTGTTTCAAAAATTCCACGTTGGCCATTTGATAAGTTTGAATCAGCGAACAGAACGCTTGGTACACAGATGAAGGCAACTGGTGAAGTTATGTCAATCGGACGTAACTTAGAAGAATCATTATTAAAAGCAGTTCGTTCTTTAGAGCTTGGTATTTACCACCTAGAGTTAGATCACTTAAAAGAGCTTGATAAAGAAACAATGAAAAAACGTATTATTAAAGCCGATGATGAGCGCCTGTTTATTGTAGCAGAAGCAATCCGTCAAGGTGTAACGAAAGAAGAAATCAATTCATGGTGTGAAATGGACTTCTTCTTCTTACAAAAAGTTGAAAACATTGTAAATATGGAACGTAAGGTAAAAGAAAATGTAGGTAACATGGAAGTATTACAATCTGCAAAAGAAATGGGCTTCAGTGATCACTACATTGCAGCTGCTTGGAATAAAAAAGAGCGTGAAATTTACGATATGCGTAAAGAAAACAATCTGACACCAGTGTTCAAAATGGTAGATACTTGTGCAGCAGAATTCGAATCTGCAACACCTTATTACTACAGCACATACGGTGATGAGAATGAGTCAATTGTGACAGATCGTAAGAGTGTAGTTGTACTAGGGTCTGGTCCAATCCGCATTGGTCAAGGTGTTGAGTTTGACTATGCAACAGTTCACTCTGTATGGGCAATTAAAGAAGCTGGATATGAAGCGATTATTATTAATAATAACCCAGAAACGGTTTCAACAGACTTCAGTATTTCTGACAAATTATACTTTGAACCATTAACAATTGAAGATGTAATGCACATTATCGACTTAGAGAAACCAGAAGGTGTTATCGTTCAGTTTGGTGGACAAACGGCAATTAACTTAGCGGCGAAATTAGAAGAGCATGGTGTGAAAATTTTAGGAACATCACTTGAAAATCTAGACCGTGCAGAAGACCGTGATAAGTTTGAAGCAGCATTAACGCAGCTTGGTATCCCGCAACCAGTTGGTAAAACAGCAACGACTGTAGAACAAGCGGTAGCAATTGCTGAAGAAATTGGTTATCCAGTATTAGTAAGACCATCTTACGTACTTGGTGGACGTGCGATGGAAATCGTATATCGTCAAGAAGAATTACTGCACTACATGAAAAATGCAGTAAAAGTTCATGCTGATCACCCAGTATTAATTGACCGTTACATGGTTGGTAAAGAAATTGAAGTAGACGCAATTTCAGACGGTGAGAATGTATTCATTCCAGGTATTATGGAACATATTGAACGCGCTGGAGTTCACTCTGGTGACTCAATCGGAGTATATCCACCACAAAGCTTATCTGCAAAACTAAAAGAACAAATTATTGAAAATACAATTGCACTTGGAAGAGGATTAAACATTGTTGGATTACTAAATATCCAGTTTGTAGTATTCAAAGATCAAGTGTATGTAATTGAAGTAAACCCACGTGCGAGCCGTACAGTACCATTCTTAAGTAAAATTACAGGTGTACCGATGGCGAATGTGGCAACGAAAGTTATTTTAGGTCAAAACCTTGTAGAACAAGGCTATAGAACTGGCTATCACCCAGAAGAGAAAGAAGTGTATGTGAAAGCTCCGGTATTCTCATTTGCGAAACTACGCTCAGTTGATACAACATTAGGACCTGAAATGAAATCAACAGGGGAAGTAATGGGTAAAGACTTAACACTTGAAAAAGCATTATACAAAGGGCTAGTTGCTTCTGGAATTAACATTCCAACGCACGGATCAGTAATCATTACTGTAGCGGATAAAGATAAAGAAGAAGCGATGGAAATTGCAAAACGCTTCCATGAAATTGGCTATAACTTATTAGCAACAGCTGGAACAGCAAAATCATTAACAGAACAAAACATTCCAGTGCAAGTTGTAAACAAAATTGATTCTGAAGACTACAACTTACTTGATATCATTCGTCAAGGAAAAGCGCAGTTTGTTATCAATACATTAACAAAAGGAAAACAGCCAGCGCGTGATGGTTTCCGCATTCGTCGTGAGTCTGTAGAAAATGGTGTAGCTTGCTTAACATCACTTGATACAACAAGAGCGATTTTAAGAGTATTAGAATCCATGACATTCTCAGCTCACTCAATGAAAGAAATTGCGCCAACAAAGCTTCACGAGGTGGTACATGCATGATGCAAAAGCAAAATATGATCGTCGTTAATCAAACAGAAATCGCAAAAAACATTTACGAATTAGTGCTTCAAGGTGATCTTGTACAGCAAATGAACGAACCAGGGCAATTTGTACACATTAAAGTAGCAGAAGGCATTACGCCTCTGCTACGCCGCCCAATTAGCATTTGTAACGTTGATCAAGAGAAAAACGAATTTACAATGCTATACCGTGCAGAAGGACAAGGAACAAAAACGCTAGCAAAGAGAAAACAAGGTGAACTTGTAGACGTATTAGGACCGTTAGGCCATGGATTTCCTGTAGAAGAAGCAGAAGCTGGGCAAACCGCTCTGTTAGTAGGAGGCGGAATTGGTGTCCCACCTCTTTATGAGCTATCACAACGCCTTGTTGCAAAAGGTGTACGTGTGATCCACATCTTAGGTTTCCAAACGAAAGATGTTGTCTTCTATGAAGAGAAATTTGCAGAACTTGGCGATACGTATGTAGCAACAGTTGATGGTACACATGGTACAAAGGGATTTGTAACAGATGTAATTGACGCATATGGAATCGAATTTGACATTTTATACTCATGTGGACCTTTAGCGATGTTACGTGCATTAGAAGGTCGTTATAAAGAGAAAAAAGCCTACATTTCATTAGAAGAACGTATGGGTTGTGGTATTGGAGCATGTTTCGCCTGTGTATGCCACTTGCAAGAAGATCCAAGTGGACATTCTTACAAAAAGGTGTGTAGCGACGGGCCAGTATTTCCAATCGGGGAGGTTGTACTATGAACAGATTGCAAGTTGAATTACCAGGATTATCATTAAAAAATCCAATCATCCCAGCATCTGGTTGCTTCGGATTTGGTCGTGAGTATGCACAGTTTTATGATTTAAGCATGCTTGGATCAATTATGATTAAAGCAACGACAGAACACCCTCGTTATGGAAATCCAACGCCTCGTGTTGCAGAAACACCAGGTGGAATGTTAAATGCAATCGGACTTCAAAATCCTGGGTTAGAAAAGGTAATGACTTCCGAATTACCATGGTTAGAGCAATTCGATCTTCCTATTATTGCGAATGTTGCTGGTTCACAAGCTGAGGATTATGTAGCAGTAGCAAAGGAAATTTCGAAAGCACCAAATGTTCATGCGCTAGAATTAAATATTTCTTGTCCAAACGTAAAAACGGGTGGTATTGCTTTTGGGACCGTCCCAGAAATTGCTGCTGATTTAACGAAGCGAGTAAAAGAGGTTTCTGAAGTACCGGTATATGTGAAATTGTCACCGAACGTGGCAAACATTGTGGAGATTGCAAAGGCGATCGAAAATGCAGGTGCTGATGGTTTAACGATGATTAATACATTGCTTGGTATGCGTCTAGATTTAAAAACAGCAAAACCAATTTTAGCAAACCGTACAGGCGGATTATCAGGCCCTGCCATTAAGCCAGTGGCGATTCGTATGGTACATGAAGTAAGTCAGGCGGTTAACATTCCAATTATCGGAATGGGCGGTATTGAATCAGCGGAAGATGTAATTGAGTTCTTCTACGCTGGTGCAAGTGCAGTTGCAGTTGGTACAGCGAACTTTGTTGATCCGTTCGTATGTCCAACAATTATTGAAGAATTACCAGCGTTATTAGATGAGTTAGGATTTGATCATATTTCGGAATGTCGGGGAAGGAGCTGGAAATAAACATGTCAAAGTCTTTAATCGTTGCACTGGACTTTCCAGGTAAAGCAGAGGTAGAACAGTTTTTAAACCACTTTGAAGAGGAACAGTTATTTGTCAAAGTTGGGATGGAACTATTTTATAAAGAGGGACCTGCTATCATTACGTATTTAAAAGAAAAAGGACATCAAATTTTTCTAGATTTAAAGCTTCATGATATTCCGAATACAGTCAAAAGCGCAATGCGCAGCCTAGCTAGTCTAGACGTTGATATGGTAAATGTTCATGCTGCTGGGGGAAGCAGTATGATGAAAGCTGCGCTTGAGGGATTAGAGGAAGGTAAACAAGAAGGAAAAGAGAGACCGATTTGTATTGCAGTTACACAACTAACAAGCACTTCGGAAGCTATGATGAAAAAAGAGATCGGCATTGAGAAAACGTTAGAAGAAGCGGTTGCTCATTATGCAAAATTAACGAAAGAAAGTGGACTTGATGGAGTTGTTTGTTCAACACTTGAAGTTCCAAAATTACGTGAAGTATGCGGAAATGAATTTGTAACAGTAACACCGGGGATTCGTCTGGCAAGTGATGATGTAAATGACCAGGTGCGCGTAGCAACACCGAAACGTGCGAGGGAACTTGGCTCAAGCTACATCGTAGTTGGACGTAGTATTACAAAAGCAGAAAATCCGCTTGAAGCGTATAAAACAGTAAAACAACAGTGGGAAGGTGTAACAATATGAAAAAAGAAATCGCATCGCATTTATTAGAAATTGGAGCAGTATTTTTACAACCAAATGATCCATTTACATGGTCTTCTGGTATGAAATCACCAATTTATTGTGATAACCGTTTAACATTATCTTATCCAAAAGTGCGTCAAGCGATTGCTTCAGGATTAGAGACGTTAATTAAAGAGCACTTCCCAACTGTAGAAGTTATTGCAGGAACAGCAACTGCGGGTATTGCGCACGCAGCATGGGTAAGTGATCGTATGGATTTACCAATGTGCTACGTACGTAGTAAAGCAAAAGGTCATGGTAAAGGGAATCAAATTGAAGGAAAAGCAGAAAAAGGTCAAAAAGTAGTTGTAGTAGAAGACCTTATTTCAACTGGTGGTAGTGCAATTACTTGTGTAGAAGCACTTCGCGAAGCGGGTTGTGAAGTATTAGGAATCGTATCAATCTTCACATATGAGCTTGAAGCAGGAAAAGAAAAACTAGCAGCAGCAAACGTAGCATCATATTCTTTAAGTGACTACAGCACATTAACTGAAGTGGCAGCAGAAAAAGGTATGATTGGACAAGCTGAAACGAAAAAATTACAAGAATGGCGTAAAAATCCAGTTGATGAGGCTTGGATTACAGCGTAATTCTAAAAAACACGACCGCGGGGGAAACGCGGTCGTGTTTTTTATGAGAAACAAATGTGATAGATAGGGATTTTTTGTGATTTCAAAGATACTTACTGTAGAAGAATGGATATAGCGCTAAATACTAATAAAACCGCCATGGCGATATTAAATTGTTTCCTATATTGCAATAAAAACTTTTGAAACATCGCTCCAAAGAGGCTCCAACTAAATGTACTCATTAAACCGACTATTCCTAAAAATAAGGAGAAAAGAAGATAACTAGAATATGAATTGTAATAGGGGATAATAAAAGTTGCTACGACGGTAAGTCCGAAAAGAATTCCTTTTGGATTAATAAATTGTAATAAGATACCGATGAAGAAAAGGTTTTGATCTCTATCCGCATTTTCTTTAGAAGTCCCACGGCTGGTGAGTGTTTTAAAAGCCAAATATAACATATAACCTACACCTAAAAAAGTTAAAGGAGTTTCAATGATTGGCATCGCGTTAGTGAGAATAATATTAAAAATACTACATAATAACGTGAGGACGAAGAATCCAAAACTAACTCCTAAACAAAATTTAAATGTTTCTTTTAGACCATGTTTATTCGCAAATGTCATTGCCATAATATTATTGGGGCCTGGAGTAAAACTACTAATAACAACAAATAACAAAAACGAAAATAAAGGCATTGTTAACCCTCCCTTTTATGGATGTATGTTATAATATCCAAAATGAACACTATAACGTTATTTGTTTTATTATACATAACGGACGTTATAGTGTAAATGGTATAGGAGTGATTTTTTATGGAAGAAATTCATCTTATTCTTGCCAAAAATTTAAAAGCGATTAGGGAGAAGGAAAAATTAAGTTTAGAAAAAGTCTCTCAATTAAGCGGGGTCAGTAAAGCGATGATTGGGCAAATTGAAAGGGGGGAGTCAAGCCCAACTTTGACGACGATTTGGAAAATAGCGAATGGATTAAAGGTTTCCTTCACTTCTTTAATAAATAATCCGCAGCCTGATACTACAGTTGTTTTAAGAAATGAAATTCAAGTATTGTCTGAAGACGGTGGGAGATATAGAGTCTATCCTCATTTTCCGTTCCAAGAGGATAGACGTTTCGAAGTATATTCTGTTGAAATTGAAAAAGAAGGCATATTACATTCTGATTCTCATAAAGAAAGAACGGAGGAATTTATCACTGTTTTTGATGGAGAAGTAACGATTCGCGTAAGTGAGGCTGAGTATCAATTAAAAAGTGGGGATGCTATTAGATTTAAGGCAGATCGACCACATACATATTATAATTCTGGAGAAACATTGGCTAGAATGAGTATGACAATATATTATCCAAATGAATAGAAAAAGTAAAAAAAAGTTGACTTCCTTTATTTGGAAAGTAAGTCAACTTTTTGCTTGTATAAGAACAAATAGAATTATTAAATGTTTAATTTTTATTTATCATATTTTTAAAATGACTATATAAAAGATATTAGTGTTTCCCTTTTATAACCTCATATCCTTTTACAAATAATAAAGTCATATAAGAAACGATAAATGAGAAAATGCTATACATGCCGACCCAAAAGAAAAAGGATGGGGGAAACAATGTAACTCCTAATATAAGAAAAATAGCAAACGTTACAATTGGCATCACATAATACGTTCTTGTTTTACGCGTCCCAATTACTGAAACGATAAAAATAAGTAATGGACAAATAAATAAGACGAAAATGAATTCACTCATGGTTATGTCCCCTTTTCTTAAGAAGTAATGTGCTTCTTATTAACGTTTTAAAATAATTGCTCTCTTAGTATAATTTCGGCATAGAATTTGAAAAACCTTGTTAAAATCGGTTTATTTCAACAATTAAAAAGAGAACCACAAGCAAAGAAAAACTTACTTACGGTCATAAAAGGAACATCGCTACAATTGTGGTGACGATTAACCCAATTATGACGGGTAAAAAATTTCGGCGTGCAGAAGTGTTAAGTCTACTCCCATTATGCTCACATCCTTTAGGCATTTGTGTAGTTTATTTTATGAAAGGAATGTGAGTGTGTGTGCATAGGAAGAAAGAAAAAATATAATTTCATGTACTGTAATGACAAGTTGAAAAATGGATGTTAAAATACAAATAATCCTAAAAATGGAATAAAGGGAGAGGCTTATGCTCAAGAAAATAGGTTTTTATGGTGTAATAATTTGTTTCTTGTTATCTATTGTTTTAAGGAGTTTTATAGATAGTGATTGGATAGCAGTTATTCTTGCAGTAGGTGCGGTGTGCGCATTCATAGGTCGTTGGGATGAATTAAAAACATATAGTAGAAAATAGAAGATTGTTGTAGGAACTGAGTTGGTCATTTTAGTATCTACACTACCATTCATATTAATGGCAGGTAACAAACAAATAAATAGGATGCCAATCTTTCAAGGGTGGCTATTTTTTGCTGAACTAGTATATTTAATTGTAATTTTATTGGTGGTTGGAATAATTGTCACAAAAGTAAATGGGAAACTATTAGTAGATAACGAATCTAAAACATAAAAAGTGCTACCTCGCTAAGAGATAGCACTTTTTATTATTTTATAGAATGAGCCTTTTGCATTTTTTTAATCAATCGAATTTGTCCCCGATGATTAATTTCGTCTTCAAAGACATGAAACCATTTGAAATAGTTATTTGCAGGTTTATCGTGTCAAAATGGTGTCGTTTTATATAACCATTCATCAGGCAGTGATTGAAACGCTGCAATTTTAATCGTTTCGATTTCGGACTCTTCTTTAATAGCACGGATTGTTTCTACTAGTTCACTTACTTGTACAAGGTCGATGCTTGTATATTTTCTTAACGCACTATATCGTTGTAAGGTCATATTGTTTTTTCGATGGCTAACTTTTTGATGTTTAATCTGGTTATCTGATTTGCAATCTCTTGTTCCATGTTTCCTTTATGCATAATGATTTCAGATTCTTGTACCTGTGTTTTTGCTTGATCGACATAGCGGAAATCTGTAATGAATACAGCTTTAGTTGCGGATAGTAATACGGTTCCAGCGCTACCTGTAAATCCAGTTGCATACTGGCGATTTTCCTTTTTTGTAATGAGTAGTCCGTCTACTCCATATTAATCTAGTTGTTCTTGTATTTTCTCTATTCTTGAAGTCATTTTGATTCCTCCCTTTCACCTTCTATATGAAGCAATAATTGTGCCAATGTGATTTTCTTTGTATAAGAAACGATTACTACCTAAGATATCGAAAAGTTAAGGGATAATAACTCTCATTTGTGTCTATATTTTTTACATGAAACATATAAAATGTCAATTTTTTTATCATTTATATTGGCATAATGGAGGGGAGATGAGGCGGTAGAGTTTTTATTAAAGACGGATTATATAATTTTATAAGAAAACACGCAGTGATTACTCACAATCATTGCGTGTTTGTGTTTCCTATAATCTTAAGCTTTTAATTTCATCACCGTATCGGCATCTGGTGTTACATACAATGTTTGTTGATTATCATATGTAACAAAACCAAGTTTTGCACCACTCGGTTTTTTGACATGACGAATCTTTGTGAAATCTACAGGAACAGAGCTAGAATCTTTTGCTTTACTGTAATAAGCAGCGAGTTTAGCAGCTTCTAATAACGTTTCTTCAGTAGGTTCTAATGAACGAATGACAACGTGAGAACCAGGAATATCTTTCGTATGTAACCAAATTTCATCACGACGTGCAAATTTGGTTGTTAAATAATCATTTTGTTTATTATTTTTACCAACTAAAATCTCAGTTCCATCACTAGCGATATATTTATCAAGCACTGGTTTTGTAGGTTTTTTCTTTGCATTCTTTGATTTGCGGTTACGCATATAACCTTCTTCAGCTAATTCTTCGCGAATCTCTTCAATATCTTTTGAAGAAGCAGCTTCCATTTGTTGCAGTAAGCTATCAAAATAAAGGATCTCCTCATTTGTTTTTTCAATTTGTTCTTCTACAATCGCGACAGAATTTTTTGCTTTTTGATACTTTTGGAAATAACGTTGTGCATTCTCTGACGGTGTTTTGAGTGGATCTAACGTAATCTTTACAGTTCGACTATTTTCATCGTAGTAGTTCACAACTTCAATTTCTTTGTCACCTTTTTTTAATGCATACATGTTAGCTGTAAGAAGCTCTCCGAATAATTGGAATTTGTCTGCTTTTCCTGCATCTTGTAAAGTTTTCTCTAACTTTATTAATTTTTTTTCATTTTTTGTTTTTTCGTTATGCATAAATCGTTCTAAATCATGAGCTTGCTGTTTTACACGATCGCGCTCTGCTTTCCCAAAGAAGAAGCGATCTAATAGCTCACTAACGGATGAAAATGTTTTTTCATCTCCCTGTAAGTGAGAAAGAGGGAATAAATAAAAGAATTCTTTTCCGTTTGCTATTATCATTGTTGGTTCATATTGGTGTACTTGCAGTGGTTTTTGGAATGTGAAAAATGCTTCTGATAATGCCTTTTCATTTACCATACCAGCTGTTTTTACAACTTCTTTTGCGAATAGCGGAGAAATCCCCATAAATGCTCCTACAAGTTGTTTATCCATATTTCCCGCTAAAAAGTCTAGTGGCCTAATAAATTCATCTTTTGTTTCAATCTGCAAGGGATTGATTTTATGCTGAGCTGGTGGTGCAACATATTCAGCTCCAGCATATACAGTACGATGGCGGTTTACCGCTAAAGAAACGTGCTTTAGGCTATCTAAAATAATATTCGTTTTCGCGTCTACTAAAATAATATTGCTGTGACGGCCCATAATTTCAACGACTAATGTTTTTAACGATTCATCACCAATTTCGTTACGGCTTCGAACGGTAATTTGAATGATTCGTTCTAAATCGATTTGTTCAATTTTTTCAATAAATCCACCTTCTAAATGTTTACGAAGAAGCATGCAAAACATTGGTGGTAACGCCGGTGAATCATAGCTTTGAGTTGTAAGGTGCATACGTGCATATGTAGGATGCGCGGAAAGAATTAATTTTTGATTTTTTCCATTCGCTCGAATATGTAACAAAATCTCATATTTTGAAGGTTGATATATTTTTGAAATTCTTCCTGTTTGAAGAGAATTTTCAATTTCATGTGTAATCGCTCTTGTAAATAATCCATCGAATGCCATTATGAACACTCCTTTCTAACTAAATGTTAATTATAGCATTTTTTTGGACGGGGCTGAATAAGCTTTCATTAGAGCATGTCTGCAATCAGGAGGTCGATAGCGAGATGAATTGGTATGAAATGCGTGCAAATGAAGTGGAAGAAAGAACGAATACGAATGTGAAAGTAGGACTTTCAGAGCAAGAAGCGGAAGGGCGCTTAAAGAAGCTAGGTCCAAATGAATTACAAGAAGCAAAGCGGCCTTCTGCAATCGTTGTATTTTTATCACAATTTAAAGATTTTATGGTACTTGTTTTATTTGGTGCAACGATTATTTCAGCATTTTTAGGAGAGTATATTGATGCAATTGCGATTGTAGCAATTGTGATTATTAATGGGATTCTTGGTTTTTTTCAGGAACGAAAAGCAGAAAAATCACTTGAAGCTTTAAAGGAACTAGCCGCCCCGCAAGTGATAGTTTTACGAAATGGAAAATGGATAAAGGCACCATCAAAAGCACTTGTTCTTGGGGATGTCATTAAATTCTCTAGCGGGGATCGTATTGGAGCTGATATTCGTCTTATTGAAGCATCTAGTTTATATATTGAAGAATCGGCATTAACAGGTGAATCTGTACCTGTTCAAAAGAAAGTGGAAGCATTGAAAGGTCAAGATGTTGCGATTGGGGATCAAAAAAACATGGCATTTATGGGGACAATGATAACGAGAGGTTCTGGAGTCGGTGTAGTAGTAGCAACAGGAATGAATACGGCTATGGGACAGATTGCGAATATGTTACAAAATGCGGAACAAATGGAAACACCGCTGCAAAGAAGGTTGGAACAACTCGGAAAGATTCTAATCATTGTGGCACTTATTTTAACAGCGCTTGTCGTATTAGCTGGGGTCTATCAAGGAAATGAAGTGTATCATATGTTTTTAGCGGGTGTGTCACTTGCTGTTGCAGCAATTCCCGAAGGACTACCAGCGATTGTTACGGTCGCATTATCACTTGGTGTACAACGTATGATTAAGAAAAGAGCGATTGTACGGAAATTGCCAGCTGTCGAAACTTTAGGATGTGCTTCTGTTATTTGTTCAGACAAAACAGGAACGATGACGCAAAATAAAATGATGGTCACGCATATGTGGTCAGGCGGCGAAACATGGCATGTAACAGGGCAAGGGTACGAGCCTGTTGGGGCATTCATGAAAGGTGAACAGAAGATTAATCCAGCATCTGCAAGGTCGTTATATCAACTGTTAACATTTGGATGTCTATGCAATAATGCTAACATAGTAAAGAAGAAAAAAACGTATGTCTTAGATGGGGATCCGACAGAAGGTGCGCTTGTTGCAGCAGCAATGAAAGCTGGGATATCACGTGAAGCATTAAAAGAGAAGTTTGAAGTTATTCATGAGTTCCCTTTTGATTCCACACGTAAGATGATGAGTGTTATCGTTCGGGATCGTGAGGGTAAAAAATTTGTAGTCACAAAAGGAGCACCTGATGTTCTTTTACAAATGAGTCAAACCATCTTGTGGGGAAATAAACAGCAACCTTTAAGTGAATTATACCGTAAAGAAGTACAGGCGGCTATTCATAGTCTTGGGAGTCAAGCGCTCAGAACAATTGCAGTGGCGTTTAAGCCATTAAAGGTAACGGATTCAATTGAACATGAAAGAGAAGTAGAAAAAGATTTTATGCTTGTCGGGATACAAGGAATGATAGACCCGCCAAGACCAGAAGTAAAACAGGCTGTAAAAGAGTGTAAAGAGGCTGGTATTAAAACGGTAATGATTACAGGAGATCATAAAGTGACAGCAATGGCTATTGCAGAACAACTAGGAATCTTACCACCAAATGGTCGCGTTGTAGAGGGTGTAGAGTTAGCAAGCATGTCTGTAGATGAACTAGAAGATATTGTGGAAGATACTTATGTGTTTGCACGTGTATCACCGGAACATAAATTGAAAATTGTAAAGGCCCTTCAAAATAAAGATCATATTGTGGCGATGACAGGTGACGGAGTGAATGATGCTCCGGCTATTAAAACAGCTGATATCGGGATTGCGATGGGAATTACCGGAACGGATGTGGCCAAAGAAGCTTCCTCTCTCGTATTGTTAGATGACAATTTTGCTACAATTAAATCGGCAATTAAAGAAGGTAGAAACATATATGAAAATATTCGGAAATTCATTCGTTATTTATTAGCTTCAAATGTTGGGGAAATTTTGGTAATGTTATTTGCGATGATGCTCGCACTGCCACTTCCAATGGTTCCGATTCAAATTTTATGGGTGAATTTAGTAACAGATGGTTTACCAGCAATGGCACTTGGGTTAGATAAAGCTGAAGGGGATGTTATGCGCAGAAATCCAAGGCATCCGAAAGAAGGGGTGTTTGCAAGGGGGCTTGCTTGGAAAATTGTGAGCCGAGGATTTTTAATTGGTATTGTAACCTTACTTGCATTTATTATTGCGTTTAATCAGCACCCAAATGAATTGAAATACGCGCAAACAGTAGCTTTTGCTACACTTGTTTTAGCACAGCTTATCCATGTATTTGACTGCCGGAGTGAACACTCTATATTCCATCGTAATCCTTTTGGAAATATATATTTAGTTGGAGCAGTTATTATTTCGGTGTTATTAATGCTTGTGGTTATTTATTATCCACCATTGCAACCGATTTTTAGTACAATGCCAATTCAAGCGAGAGATTGGTTATTAATCGTTGGTTTATCGTCTATTCCAACATTTTTATTAGTCGGCTCTTTATTGACAGGGAAAAAGGAGAAAAAGAAGCCTGTATTATATAAGAAAGGACTAAACTTGAAATAGTCAATGATATGAAAATGTGATATAATTTACAAAAGGTAGTAGAGTTGCATCTCTATTACCTTTTTCATTGAGTTATTTCATGCCTTGGATGTGATAAAGATGATTTCTAGTATGACAGGATTTGGACGAGCGAAGGTGGAAAACGACGCTTTTCAAATTACAGTAGAAATGAAGTCAGTGAATCATCGCTTTTTAGAGATGAACATTCGACTTCCGAAACAAATGATGGTTTTTGAAGATAAAATTCGTAAGTTAATTGCAGAACAAGTTCGCCGTGGGCGTATTGAAGTGTCCATTATTATTACTGGGGAAGGGCTTGTTGAAAGAAAGTTAAGTGTGAATTGGCCGCTTCTTGAGCAGTATAAATCCATTATGGAAGACGTGAAAATGAAATTTCAATTACAAGATTCCATTACACTTCAACAATTAATGACAATGCCAGAAGTAACGACGATTGAAGAAATGGAAAATGTAAATGAACAATTTGAGCAAAATTTATATGAAGCTGTTCGCCAAGCTGCTCGTATGTTAAAAACGATGAGGGACGGCGAAGGAGAACGATTACATAAAGACATAGCATATCGTTTACAAGAAATTCACAATTGTGTGAATGCGATTATCCCGCATGCCCCAATTGTTATTCAAAGATATCGTGAACGATTAGAAAGTCGCTTGAAAGAATTACATAATCAGGATTTAGATGAGCAACGATTATTAACCGAGGTAGCGATGTTTGCAGAGCGCTCGGATATTCATGAAGAATTAGTTCGTTTACAAAGCCATTTAGATCAATTTCGTGAAGCGCTTGAGATTGCGGAGCCTGTTGGAAGAAAAATGGACTTTATTGTACAGGAGATGCATCGAGAGATTAATACGATTGGCTCTAAGGCAAACGACTTAACAATTTCAAAATATGTTGTAGAAATGAAAAATAACCTTGAAAAAATTCGTGAACAGGTACAAAATATTGAGTAGCTGTCAAAAAATATATAAAGTTATACGTGGTGGAGAAATCGGATAGACTTACTAGGAGGCGCAAACTATGGCCATGCGGTTTTTAAATATTGGATATGGAAACATCGTATCTGCTCATCGAATTATTGCTATTGTAAGTCCGGAGTCAGCTCCTATTAAACGAACGGTACAGGAAGCGCGTGAACATAACGTGTTACTTGATGCTACGTATGGGAGAAAAACAAGGGCGGTTATTGTTATGGATGATGGGCATATTGTATTAAGTCCAATTCAGCCAGAGACGATTGCACATCGTTTAAATAATAAAGAAGATTTAAGTGAGGAAGGGTAGGTTTTACATATTTATGAGAAGTAGAAGAGGGTTGCTCATCGTTCTTTCAGGACCTTCTGGCGTTGGGAAAGGGACAGTTCGTAAAGAGCTGTTCAGCCATGAAGATACAAAATTTCAATACTCTATTTCAGTAACAACACGTAAACCACGTGAGGGTGAAGTGGATGGTGTAGATTATTTCTTTAAAGAGAGAGAAGAGTTTGAAGAAATGATTCGTAATGAAAAGTTACTTGAGTGGGCAGAGTTCGTTGGAAATTACTATGGGACACCAATTGATTATGTCGAAAAGACATTACAAGAAGGTAAAGATGTGTTCTTAGAAATTGAAGTTCAAGGAGCAATTCAAGTGAAGAAGGCCTTCCCAGAAGGTGTATTTATTTTCTTGGCTCCTCCAAGCCTATCAGAACTAAAGAACCGAATCGTAGGTCGTGGTACAGAGACTGAAGATGTAATTGAAAATCGTTTAACTGTAGCAAAAGAAGAAATCGAAATGATGGACGCTTATGACTATGTGGTAGAAAATGATCAAGTAGAACTTGCTTGTGAACGAATTAAAGCTATTGTGGTTGGTGAACATTGCCGCCGCGAAAGAGTAGCAAAATATTACAAAGAAATGACGGAGGGTATATAATATGTTAAATCCATCAATTGATTCATTACTAAAAAAAATCGACTCTAAATATACATTAGTAACAGTAGCAGCAAAACGTGCTCGCGAAATGCAAATGGCTAACGACTGTGCAGTTGAAAAGCCTGTTTCTCATAAATGTGTGGGTAAAGCATTAGAAGAAATTGACGCAGAATCGTTAAATTATGTACCAAGCGAAGAGAAAGTGTCTGAGTAAGGCATTCTCTTCGACAAATGAAAACATAGACTTTATACTTTTCTATGTAACGGTAACAACCTATTTACAAGTAGGTTGTTATTTTTTTACGATAGAACTGAGCTAAAAAGAAATAGGTTTTATTTCGTGAACTGCTAGCGCTGACAAGCTAAAATAAATATATTTCAACAGAATAAGTTTGAAAAAGAAAGAGGACGAGTCATATGCTAAAAGGAAAAAAGATACTTCTATGTGTAACAGGAGGCATTGCTGTTTTTAAAGCGGCTGCGTTAACAAGTAAATTAACACAAGCAGGAGCACTTGTAAAAGTAATGATGAGTGAATCAGCGATGAAGTTTGTTACACCTCTTACATTTCAAGCGCTTTCTCGCCATGATGTATACACGGATACGTTTGATGAAAAAGATTCTGCAGTTATCGCTCATATTGATTTAGCAGATTGGGCGGATGTTGTACTTGTTGCTCCAGCGACAGCGAACTGTATCGGAAAACTAGCAAATGGTATTGCTGATGATATGATTACAACAACATTGTTAGCTACTACAGCACCAGTTTGGATTGCACCTGCTATGAATGTGCATATGTATGAAAATAAAATTGTTCAAAAGAATATGATGACGTTAAAATCGTTAGGATATACATTTATTGAGCCTGGGGAAGGTTTTTTAGCGTGTGGATATGTTGCGAAAGGTCGATTAGAAGAACCGGAAACAATTCTTGCTCGATTGCAAGGAGCTTTTTCGGAATATAAACCATTAAAAGGGAAGAGAATTTTAGTAACAGCTGGCCCAACTCGAGAAAAAATTGATCCAGTACGTTTTATGACAAATTTTTCTTCAGGGAAAATGGGTTATGCTCTAGCTGAAGTTGCGGCTAATTTAGGAGCGGATGTCATTCTTGTTTCAGGTCCGACTGCGATAACACCGCCTGTAAATGTAACAACTGTGCAGATAGAATCTGCACAAGAAATGTTAGAAGCCGTCATGCAACATTATGGATTTATGGATGTTGTCATTAAAACAGCTGCAGTAGCAGATTATCGCCCAAAAATTGTACATGATCAGAAAATGAAAAAGCAAAATGGCGATGCTGTTATTGAATTAGAAAGAACAATCGATATTTTGAAAACACTCGGTGAGAAAAAAGAACATCAGGTACTTGTCGGTTTTGCCGCTGAAACGACAAATATAGAAGAATATGCAACGAAAAAATTGCGTGAAAAAAATGCGGATATGATTGTTGCGAACGATGTAAAAGCACAAGGAGCAGGATTTGGTACAGATACGAATATTGTAACAATGTATAGAAAAGATGGAGAAGTTATTCGACTGCCTCTTTTAACAAAGAAAGAAGTTGCACGTGAAATCTTACTGCAAATCGAAGTGATGTTAGAAGAGGATTATGTATGAAATTTGCAAGTGTAATCGTTGATGTACCGGCACGTCAAACAGACCGCCCGTTTGATTATGTTATCCCAAAGAAATGGGAAGATATTGTACAAACAGGTATGCGTGTAGTCGTTCCATTTGGTCCAAGAAAATTACAAGGTTTTATTATTGAAATAAAAGATTCAGTTGATGTGGAAAGTAAGAAGTTAAAAGCATTACATGAAATACTAGATGTTACCCCAGTTTTAAATGAAGAATTGTTGAAAATTGGATTTTGGCTAACGGATGAAACGTTATGTTATACAATTTCAGCTTTTCAAGTTATGCTTCCAACTGCAATAAAAGCAACGTATAAAAAGCGACTACAGCTCCATAAACCAGAAGAAGTAGCGCCGGAAATCCGTGATTGGTTTCAAGGAAAAGAAGCGATAGATTGGGAAGAAATTGCCACGCATCCACATATGTATCGTACGATTCAAAAAGAGATAACAAGTGGAACGATTGAAGTCATCTATAAAGTAAAGGATAAAGTGCAAAAGAAGAAACAAAGAGTGGTTCAGCCAGAATTGCCACAGGAACAATTAGAGGCAGCTGCATTTGAACTAAAAAGTAAAAAGCAGCAAGATGTACTGTATTACTTTGTAGAAAATTATCACAGTGTGGCATTAAAAACGCTAACAGAAGAACTACAAATAACAGATGCACCAATAAAGTCGCTTGTGAAAAAAGGATTGCTTTTAGAAAAATATGTTGAAGTATATCGTAATCCATATGACGATGAGGCTTTTGAACAGACAAAGCCATTTCCACTCACAGATGAACAAAAACAAGTGATTACACCTATTTTGTCATCTATTGAAAATGAAACATATAATCCATTTTTACTATATGGTGTTACAGGAAGCGGTAAAACAGAAGTGTATTTGCAATCCATTGCTGCGGTGTTAAAAAAAAGAAAAGAAGCCATTGTCCTCGTTCCAGAAATTGCGTTAACGCCGCAAATGGTGGACCGTTTTAAAGGACGATTTGGCTCGCAAGTTGCGGTTCTTCATAGCGCGCTTTCTGTTGGGGAAAAATATGATGAATGGCGGAAAATTTTACGAAAAGAAGTAAAGGTGGTCGTTGGAGCACGCTCTGCTATTTTTGCGCCATTTGAAAATTTAGGAATTATTATTATTGATGAAGAACATGAATCAAGCTATAAACAAGAAGATAATCCAAAGTATCACGCTAGAGATGTCGCCGTCTGGAGAGGTCAATATCATAATTGTCCCATCGTACTCGGCAGTGCAACACCAACACTTGAATCATTTGCTAGAGCGAAGAAGGGCGTTTATGAGCTATTAACAATGCAAAAGCGTATGAATGAACAGGCTTTGCCGACAGTAGAAGTTGTTGATATGCGTGAAGAACTGCGGGATGGAAATCGCTCTATGTTCTCTAAATTACTTCATGAGAAAATAGCGGATCGATTAGAAAAGAAAGAACAAATGGTGCTTTTTTTAAATCGAAGAGGTCATTCAACATTTGTTATGTGCCGTGATTGTGGTTATGTCGTACAATGCCCTCATTGTGATATATCACTCACTTATCATAAAATGAATCATCGTTTAAAGTGCCACTATTGTAGTTATGAGGAAAGTATGCCAAATGCTTGTCCTGCTTGTAATAGTTCATATATTCGTTTCTTTGGTACAGGAACACAAAAGGTAGAAGAAGAAATTACAAAGTTATTTCCAGAGGCACGGGTTATCCGTATGGATGTTGACACGACGAGCCGTAAAGGCATGCACGAAAAGCTATTAAAAGCGTTCGGTGAAGAGAAAGCAGATATCTTACTTGGTACACAAATGATTGCGAAAGGGCTTGATTTTCCAAAGGTTACACTTGTTGGTGTCTTGACAGCTGATACGATGCTGCATTTACCAGATTTCAGGGCAAGTGAAAAAACGTATCAGTTATTAACACAGGTGAGTGGACGTGCAGGACGGCATGAATTACCGGGAGAGGTAGTAATTCAAACGTACACGCCAGAGCACTATAGCGTAGAATTAGCAAAAGATCAGCAGTACGATGTGTTTTTCGAACAAGAAATGCAAATGAGAAAAATGAGGCAATATCCACCGTACTACTATGTTGCGCTTGTAACCGTTTCGCATCCAGAGTTATTAAAAGCAGTACAAGTAACGGAAAAAATTGTCGGTTATTTACGAACGCATTGCTTGCAGCAAACAATGGTGCTAGGACCAGTTGCTTCAGCAATTCCAAGGATAAAAGATAGATATCGATACCAATGCATGATAAAATACAAGCGGGAACCAAACTTAAAGTACGTGCTCAAAATGGTGAATGAACATTATCAAGCGGAAATGCAAAAAGATTTGCAGATCTCAATCGACTTTAATCCAACAATGTTAATGTAGCGGAGGAAAATATGGCAGTTTTAGAGATTGTAAAGCATCCAGATGAAGTATTAGAAACCCCATGTGAACGGGTAATGAACTTTGATAAAAAGTTAGTGAATTTGTTAAAAGATATGCACGAAACAATGTTAGTTGCAGATGGTGTTGGTTTAGCGGCACCACAAGTTGGCGTAAGTTTGCAAGTGGCAGTTGTTGATATTGGTGATGATACGGGAAAAATCGAGTTGATTAATCCGGTTATTTTAGAAAAACGCGGTGAACAAGTAGGTCCCGAAGGCTGCTTAAGCTTTCCGGGACTTTATGGTGAAGTGGAACGTGCGGAGTATATTAAGGTACGGGCGCAAAATCGTCGTGGTAAAATCTTTTTATTAGAGGCAGATGATTTTCTAGCACGCGCAATCCAACATGAAATCGATCATTTGCACGGTGTATTATTTACATCAAAAGTGACCAGATATTATGAGGAAAACGAATTAGAAGAGATGTAAAAGGAGCGGTTTTTGAATGATAAAAGTAGTATTTATGGGAACACCGGACTTTTCTGTACCGGTGCTTCGTCGTCTTATTGAGGATGGATATGATGTAATTGGTGTTGTAACGCAGCCTGATCGTCCAGTAGGTAGAAAAAAGGTTATGACACCAACACCTGTTAAGGTTGAAGCGGAAAAACATGGTATCCCGGTGTTACAACCGTTAAAAATTCGTGAAAAAGATGAATATGAAAAAGTATTGGCATTAGAGCCGGACTTAATTGTAACAGCTGCGTTCGGACAAATTATACCAAACGAAATTTTAGAAGCACCAAAGTATGGATGCATTAATGTTCATGCTTCATTACTTCCAGAACTTCGTGGTGGTGCACCAATTCATTATTCCATCATGCAAGGAAAAGAAAAAACAGGTATTACAATTATGTATATGGTAGAAAAATTAGATGCTGGTGATATTTTAACGCAAGTAGAAGTGGAAATTGAAGAACGAGAAACAACGGGCTCATTATTTGATAAATTGAGTGAGGCAGGAGCACACTTATTATCGAAAACAGTTCCACTTTTAATACAAGGAAAGTTAGAACCGATTAAGCAGAATGAGGATAAAGTAACATTTGCTTACAATATTAAACGTGAGCAAGAAAAGATTGATTGGACGAAAACAGGAGAAGAGGTTTACAATCATATTCGCGGTTTAAATCCATGGCCAGTTGCTTATACAACTTTAGCAGAACAAGTTGTAAAAGTATGGTGGGGCGAAAAAGTTCCTTTAACCATGCAGGCTGAAGCGGGTTCTATTGTAGCAATTGAAGAAGATGGTTTCGTTGTGGCGACAGGAAATGAAACTGGAGTGAAAATTACTGAGTTGCAGCCATCTGGTAAAAAACGTATGAGTTGTTCGCAATTTTTACGTGGAGCAAAACTTGAAATTGGTACGAAGTTAGGAGAAGACGCATGAGACAAAATGTTCGTGAGTTAGCTCTTGATGGTTTAATGCAAGTAGAAAAAAGCGGTGCTTATAGCAATTTGCTTTTAAATAATTTAATTGAAAAAAGCGCGATTGATCGAAAAGATATCGGTCTATTAACAGAAATTGTATATGGAACGATTCAACGCCGAGATACGCTTGATTACTATTTACAACCATTTTTAAGAAAAAAGGTAGAGGCATGGGTGAAAGTTTTACTACGTCTTTCCTTATATCAAATGTTATATTTAGACCGTGTTCCAGAAAGAGCGGTAATTCATGAAGCGGTTGAAATCGCAAAAAAACGTGGTCATAAAGGGATTGCAGGCATGGTAAACGGCGTATTGCGTTCCATTCAACGTGAAGGTGTGCCTGCTTTAGAGGAAATACAAAATCCAATAAAACGTCTTGCTGTTGCAACGAGTCATCCAGAGTGGCTTGTACAAGAATGGACGACAGCGTATGATTTAGAAACAGCAAAAAAAATGTGTGAAGTGAACTTAATTCCACCTGTTTCAGCTGCGCGTGTAAATGTTGATAAAGGAACAGTAGAAGAAGCGATGGTCTTGTTACAAAATGAAGGAGTAGAAGCAAAACATGGAGATTTATCTGAAGATGCTATTCAAATTGAAAAAGGAAATGTAGCACATACAGAAGCATTTCAAAAAGGCTTCCTTTCTATTCAAGATGAAAGCTCTATGCTTGTTGCGCGCGCTCTAGAACCAGAAGAAGGAGATATGGTTCTAGATAGCTGCGCGGCACCTGGCGGAAAAACAACACATATTGCAGAACGCTTAAAGGGAACTGGACAGGTAATGTCACTTGATTTGCATCCACATAAAGTTCGTTTAATTCAGCAACAAGCGAAGCGCCTTGGTCTAGAAAATGTTGAAACAAAGGCACTTGATGCTAGAAAAGTTCAAGAGTATTTTGGAAATGAAAGTTTTGATAAAATATTAGTAGATGCACCTTGCTCTGGGTTTGGTGTAATTAGACGTAAACCTGATATTAAATTAGGTAAAGGAAAAGGAGATAGTGAAAGACTGTCGACAATTCAGCTATCGATACTAGAAAAGGTAGCTCCTCTGTTAAAAGCAGGTGGTCGCCTTGTTTATAGTACGTGTACAATTGAAAAAATAGAGAATGAACAAGTAGTAGAGCAATTTTTACAAGAACATCCTGAATTTGAATGGGATACTACTATAAAAGAGCGCATGCCAGAAAAGTTACGTCCTTATATAAATGAAGGACAAGTACAAATTTTACCGCATTATTTTGCAACAGATGGCTTTTATATTGCTTGTTTAAGAAAGAAGGTGTAGCATCATGGAAACGACTGTAAGAAAACAAAAGAAAAATCTAGAAACGAAAAAACCATCTATTTACTCTTTACAACTTCATGAAATGCAAGATTGGTTAAAGGAACAAGGGGAACCGAAATTCCGTGCAGGTCAAATTTTTGATTGGTTATATAAAAAACGAGTGAAAAATTATGAGGATATGACAAACCTTTCCAAAGGATTGCGTGATAAATTGTCGAATTCCTTTGATATAACTACTTTAAATACGTTAGTAAAACAAACATCTTCAGATGGAACGATTAAATTTTTATTCCAACTATACGATGGTTATTCTATTGAAACAGTATTAATGCGACATGAATATGGAAATTCCATTTGTGTAACAACGCAGGTCGGATGTCGTATTGGATGTACGTTTTGTGCATCTACACTAGGTGGTTTAAAACGAAATCTAGAAGCTGGGGAAATTGTAGCACAAGTAGTGGAAGTGCAGCGTGCGCTTGATGAAACGGAAGAGCGCGTGAGTTCCCTTGTTGTAATGGGTATTGGTGAGCCGTTTGATAACTACGATAATTTAATGTCGTTCTTACGAATTATTAACCATGAGAAAGGGATTCATATTGGTGCACGTCATATGACGGTTTCAACAAGTGGAATTATCCCAAAAATTTATAAGTTCGCTGAAGAAGATTTGCAAATTAATTTTGCGATTTCATTGCACGCTCCAAATACAGAATTACGTTCAAAATTAATGCCAATTAACCGTGCTTATAAATTGCCGGATTTAATGGAAGCTATTAAATATTATGTAAATAGAACGGGGCGTCGTATTACATTTGAATATGGCTTATTTGGAGGAGAAAATGACCAAGTTGAGCACGCTGAAGAACTTGCTCAATTATTAAAAGGTGTAAAGTGTCATGTGAACTTAATTCCGGTAAACTACGTACCAGAACGTGATTATGTAAGAACGCCACGTGAGCAAATTTTCTTATTTGAAAAAACGCTAAAAGACCGTGGAGTGAATGTAACGATTCGCCGTGAACAAGGTCATGATATTGATGCTGCCTGCGGTCAGTTGCGTGCAAAGGAGCGCAAAGAAGAGACGAGGTGACAAGATGAAAGCCGTGTTTCTATCGGATAAAGGTAAAGTTCGTCAACATAATGAAGATAGTGCAGGAGTTTTTCATAATTTAGATGGAGATATTTTAGCTGTAGTAGCTGATGGAATGGGAGGTCATCGAGCAGGCGATGTTGCTAGCTCGATGGCCATTCAATTATTTCATGATTATTGGAAGCAAACGTATAATATGGATACACCAAAAAAAGCAGAAGAATGGTTACATACAAATGTTGAAATGATTAACGAGAGAGTATACGAATACTCGAAGAAGCATACGGAATGTAATGGTATGGGAACTACTGTTATTGTTGCGATTTGTACGGCGGGATTTGTAACAATTGGACATATAGGAGATAGTCGTTGTTACATGTTATCAGATGGAGAGATTTCACTTATAACTGAAGATCATTCACTTGTAAATGAACTGGTGAGGTATGGTGAGATTTCAAAAGAAGATGCAGAATATCATCCAAAAAAGAATGTGCTTTTACGAGCGCTTGGAACAGAAGAAAAAGTTGGATTAGATGTGAAAACATTAGTGTTAGAAGAAAATGATCAACTGCTTCTTTGCTCTGACGGATTATCAAATAAAGTTGCTATGGATGATATGCGAAAAATTTTGCTATTAAACGAACAACTCGAGACAAAGGGAGAGTGTCTTGTTCAACTTGCGAATGATCGTGGTGGAGAAGATAATATTACCCTTGTCATTGTTGATTATACGGGTTCGGCAAACGAAAGTAGGTGAATTACAACGTGCTGATTGGAAAACGCCTAAATGACCGCTACAAGCTACTGAAAATGATTGGTGGCGGAGGAATGGCCAATGTATATTTGGCTCATGATGATATACTGGGCCGGGATGTAGCGGTAAAAATATTACGACTCGATTATGCAAATAATGATGAGTTTATTAAACGTTTCCATCGAGAAGCGCAATCTGTTACAACGTTGTCGCATCCGAATATTGTGAGTATGTATGATGTTGGGGAAGAAGATGGGATTTATTATCTTGTTATGGAGTATGTACCTGGGCAAACATTGAAGCAATACATAAATCAGCGTGGAATGTTACCTATAGGAGAAGCTCTTGATATTATGGAACAGTTAACATCTGCAATGGCACATGCTCATCATTTTGAAATTGTACATCGAGATATAAAGCCACATAACATTCTAATTCGGAATGATGGAGTTGTGAAAGTAACCGATTTTGGAATTGCGACAGCTACAAGTGCAACGACGATAACACATACGAACTCAGTGCTCGGTTCGGTTCATTATTTGTCTCCAGAACAGGCACGCGGAGGGATAGCGAATAAACAATCGGACATTTATTCACTAGGTATTGTTATGTTTGAATTGTTAACAGGGCGACAACCATTTTCAGGGGAGTCCGCAGTTGCGATAGCCTTAAAACATTTACAGAATGAAACACCGTCTCCAAAACGCTGGAATCCAGATATTCCGCAAAGTGTAGAAAATATTATTTTAAAAGCAACTGCAAAAGATCCATTTCATCGATATCAGTCTGCTAATGCGATGAAGAGAGATGTTGAAACAGCACTATATCCAGAACGTATTAATGAACAACCGTTTTATATACCGGAAGATATGGAAGCGACGAAGGCCATTCCGATTATTCAACAAGAGCAATTGTTTGGAAATGTAAGTGATGAAACAATTGTACTGAATGGAAACAAAGCGGATGGACAGATAAAAAATGAAGAAGCCAAACCAAAGGTGGAAAAAAAGCGAAGTAATAAATGGTTGAAAGTACTAATTACAACATTTGTACTTTTAGCAATTGGTATAACGTTAGCTCTTACTGTAATTCCAGGATTCTTTATACCAAAAGATGTGAAAATCCCGGATGTATCTGGTATGAAGTATGAGACTGCTGTTAATGCTCTTGTTGAGAAAGGATTTGAAGTTGCTGAGCCCAACATTATTTATACAGATGATGTTGAAGCTGGGAAAGTAATTAAAACAAATCCAGTAGCAGGAAGAGTTGTAAAGGAAAGTTCTAAAATCACAATCTATCAATCCGGTGGGAAAAAAAAGAACAAAATGAGTAATTTAATCGGAAAAGATTTTGAGAGTTTGAAGGACGAATTAGAAGGAAAATATAAAATTATCGTTCCATCCTATATTGAAAGCGATAAACCGAAAGGTCAAATCTTAGACCAGAGTCCAGCCGCTGATCAAATGATTGTGGAAGCGGAGCAAGATGTGAAAGTTTGGATAAGTAAGGGTCCTTATCAAATTAGGCTTGGTGATTTTTCGGGTTGGACCGAAAATTATGTGAATAGCTATTTGAATGAAAATAAACTGATCTCTAATATAAAAAGAGATTATTCGGATACAGTTGAGAAAGGTTTAGTGATTTCGCAATCACCAAAACCGGGAACACCGTTAAAAGAAGGAGATAAAGTAACGGTTACTATATCAGATGGGCCAAAACCGAAAGTAACGAAGACTGTAAAAGTAGATAATATTTCAATCCCATATGAGTCTCCTGTAGAAGGGGAGAAAAAGCCGCAGACAATAGAAATCTATAAAGAAGATATGGCGCAAAAAATGGATAAGCCGATTGAAACACGAACGATAACGGAATCAACTACTATTTCTTTAGAATTTGCGATTCAAGAAGGAACAAAAGGACATTATAAGATTGTTCGAGATGGAACAACAATCATTGATAAAGAAGTGCCATATCCGGCCGAGTAAAGGTGTGTCTCCATTTAGTGGATTCCACCTTCTTTGTATGGACAGTGGAATTTGTTGCTCGTGCCTGTTATGCTGTTAACATAGGCAGAAAAAGGACGAGAAATTGTGATTTGAAATAGAGGAACAGCCTAAAGGTGAAGTAGGTATATAAAGGGTAATCTAAACTGGTAAACAGTCAATTTTATCTCAGTGCTCCGCCTCAAGGTTTTGAGAGAGGGCTAGTATATAACCCTACTTAATTAGGCACTGGTAATCATTTCACTTTATATAGAATAAAGGAGAGTTATATGGCAGAAGGAAAAATTATAAAAGCTTTAAGTGGTTTTTATTATGTGCAGCATGAAGGTGGTATTACACAATGCCGTGGTCGTGGTGTATTCAGAAAAAATAAAATTACACCGCTTGTAGGAGATCAAGTGATTTTTCAAGCAGAGAATCCGAATGAAGGTTATGTTTTGGAGGTTTTTGAGCGAAAGAATGAACTTGTTAGACCGCCAATCGCCAATGTTGATCAAGCAATCCTTGTTTTCTCAGCAGTTGAACCAGATTTTAACCCTGGATTGTTAGATAGGTTTCTAGTTTTAATTGAATATCATAACATTAAACCGATTATTTGTATTAGTAAAATGGATTTAGTTAGTGAAAAAATGCGAGAAACCGTTGAATCTTATGCAAAGGATTATCGTGAAATGGGATATGATGTGTTATTTACTTCTATCAACACATCAGAAAGTATTGATATTTTAAAACCATTTTTAGAAGGCTGTGTATCAGTGGTTGCAGGACAATCTGGTGTAGGAAAATCGTCCATGTTAAACGTATTACGCCCAGATTTAGCGCTGAAAACAAATGATATCTCTTCGCATTTAGGGCGTGGTAAGCATACGACAAGGCACGTAGAATTAATTGCGGTTGGAAGTGGGCTTGTGGCAGATACACCAGGGTTTAGTTCCTTGGATTTTATTGATATAGAAGTCGAAGATCTTACACATTGTTTTCCAGAGTTGAAAGAAGAGAGTCAATACTGTAAATTTAGAGGGTGTACACATCTTTCGGAACCGAAATGTGCGGTGAAAGCTGCGGTTGAGGAAGGAAAGATAACTCATTACCGTTACGAACATTACAAACAATTCGTAGAAGAAATTAGAGAGAGAAAGCCGAGGTATTAGTTATGATTAAAATTGCACCATCGATTTTATCAGCAGATTTTTCGAAATTAGGGGAAGAAATTAAAGATGTAGAAAAAGGCGGAGCGGATTATATCCATGTCGATGTAATGGATGGACACTTTGTTCCAAACATTACAATCGGTCCATTAATTGTAGAGGCAATTCGTCCAATTACATCGTTACCATTAGATGTACATTTAATGATTGAACACCCTGATAACTATATCCCTACTTTTGCAAAAGCTGGAGCGGATATTATTACTGTTCATGTGGAAGCTTGCCCACATTTACATCGTACGATTCAATTAATTAAATCACATGGTATTAAAGCTGGAGTTGTATTAAATCCACATACACCAGTTTCAATGATCGAAAATGTATTAGAAGATATTGATATGGTATTGCTTATGACAGTAAATCCAGGTTTCGGTGGACAGAAGTTTATTCATTCTGTATTACCGAAAATTAAGCAAGTTGCAGAAATGGTCAAAGAGCGTAATTTACAAGTAGAAATCGAAGTTGATGGTGGTGTAAATGCTGAGACTGCGAGGTTGTGTGTAGAAGCAGGGGCAAATGTTCTTGTAGCTGGATCGGCAGTATACAATCAAAAAGACCGCGGTGAGGCAATTCGCGTAATTCGTGGATAAGGAATAGATGTAAGAAAATTTTCATGACCTGTTAGAATGGGAAAAATGTGAAAAGGCAATCTACCGACTGGCAGATTGCCTTTTTCTATAGAAGGGGAAGAAAAGATGATTATTCATATTTTAGCTGGAGGGCCTGAGGAATACTGTGCTGATTTCTCTTTATATGAAAATGAGGAAGTGATATGGGCAGCGGTTGACCGAGGGGTATATCGTTTGTTGCAAAGAGGGGTCATGCCGACTGTTGCATTTGGTGACTATGATTCAGTTACAGAAGAAGAATTAGAGTGGATGCAAAAGCAAACAGATGAGTTGCATATTGTTCCTCGTGAAAAAGATCAAACGGATTTAGAAATTGCGATTCATTGGGCATTGGAGCAAAAACCAAAATTGATTCGTATTTTTGGAGCTACAGGTGGAAGGCTTGATCACGGATTAGCGAATATACAAATGCTTTTAAAAGGACTGGAAGCGGATACTGAAATGTATATTGTTGATCATAAAAACGAAATCTCTGTAAAAAAAGTAGGTACATATATAATTGAAGAAAAGGAGCAATTTCCATATGTATCTTTTGTACCTGTTACGGAAATTGTAAACGGTATTACACTTCGAGGCTTTAAATATCCTCTTGCTGATAAAACGATAGAATGGGGATCGACGCTTTGTATTAGTAATGAACTCATTGCGGAAAAAGGTACTTTTTCATTTACTTCTGGCATATTAATGGTGATAAGAAGCACTGATTGAAGAAACACTTTTGCTACTTGCATCATATAGTAAACAAGTGGAGTAATGGGGATTAGGAGGGAAACCATGAGATTTTATACAATTAAGTTACCTAAATTTCTTGGTGGAATTGTTCGCGCGGTGTTAAATACCTTTAAAAAGGACTAAAAAAGCACCATTAATGGTGCTTTTTTCATGAGGATAATAAAAAAAGAGCCTAGTGGCTCTTTTTTTTATTATTAAACACGTTCGATTTTGCCAGATTTTAATGCTCTAGCAGAAACGTAAACACGTTGAACTTTACCGTCGATGCGTACGCGAACTTTTTGAAGGTTAGCGCCCCATTTACGTTTTGTAGCGTTCATTGCGTGAGAACGAGAGTTACCAGAACGAGCTTTTCTTCCAGTAATAGCACAAACACGAGCCATCTATATTTCCCTCCCTTAACTACCTTACCATACGTAATTTTTCAATGTTAGTCTTTTATGCGATGCTAAAAACACTACTATAATTTAACACAACTAAAAAGAGAATGCAACAGTGTATAAAAAAGAAATCAAGAAAAATTACTTGACACTAAACTTCAGTAAAGAAAAGTAGAAATCAAGAAAAATCACTTGACATATTATAGTAGTACATGTTGTATAATAACAATGGACTATTTTGCTCATCGTAGAAAAGTGTAATAATAACTATAAAATATGAGAGCGAAAAGAAAGAACGATGGAATTTTCTTTAAAAAGATTATATGATAGTAATTAAAGTAGTCTAGCTCACTTTCACCATTTATGAAGGGGGAAAAGAGATGTCAATTGAAATTAAAACGAAGTACGGTCAAATTGATATTAGTACAGATGTAATTGCAACGATTGCTGGAGGTGCCGCTGTAGATTGCTACGGTATCGTTGGTATGGCTTCAAAAAATCAATTAAAAGATGGATTAACAGAAATTTTACGAAAAGAAAACTTCACTAGAGGCGTTATTGTTCGTAAAGAAGAAGATGAAGTACATATTGATATGTATATCATTGTGAGCTATGGTACAAAAATTTCAGAGGTAGCACATAACGTCCAAACGAAAGTAAAATATACATTAGACCAAACGGTAGGACTAGCAGTAGATTCTGTAAACATCTACGTACAAGGAGTTAAAGTAATAAACTTGTAATGTGCATTAAGGAGGAAAATCTGTGTCAATTCAAAAAATTGATGGGAAACGTTTATCACAAATGATTATTCAAGGAGCGAATAATTTAACAAACAATGTTCAGCTTGTTGATGCATTAAACGTTTTTCCAGTTCCAGATGGCGATACCGGTACAAATATGAATTTATCAATGACTTCAGGCGCGCGTGAAGTGAAAGCAAATCCTTCGCAGCATGCTGGTAAAGTCGGCGTAAGTTTAGCAAAAGGATTATTAATGGGAGCCCGTGGTAACTCAGGTGTTATTTTATCCCAGTTGTTCCGTGGCTTCTCTAAATCTATTGAGCAAAAAGAAGAATTAACAACAGTTGATTTTGCAGCAGCTTTAGAAGCTGGTGTAGAAACGGCGTATAAAGCGGTTATGAAGCCGATTGAAGGAACGATTTTAACAGTTGCAAGAGAAACGGGTAAATATGCAGTCACAGTTGCGAAAAAACAGCGCGACTTTGTTTTGTTTATGGAAGACGTTGTAAAAGAAGCAAATGCATCGTTAAATCGTACGCCAGATTTATTACCTGTATTAAAACAAGTTGGCGTTGTAGATAGCGGTGGTAAAGGTCTTGTAGTTGTATATGAAGGCTTTTTAGCTGATTTAAAAGGAGAAACAATTTCTTCTGATGTACCAGCGCAACCATCTATGAATGAAATGGTACGTGCGGAGCATCACCGTAGTGTACAAAGCCAATTGAGTACAGAAGACATTAAATACGGATATTGTACAGAATTTATGGTGAAATTAGAGCCTGAAAAAGTAAAGGAACATAATTTCTCGGAACAAAAATTCCGTGAAGATATTAGCGTATATGGAGATTCTCTACTTGTTGTATCAGACGATGAAATCGTAAAAGTTCATATTCATGCGGAGCATCCAGGAGATGCGATGAACTATGGTCAACGTTATGGTAGTTTAATCAAGATTAAAGTAGAAAATATGCGTGAACAGCATACTGCTTTATTAGATGAGCCAGCGACAATGCCTGAAAAAGTAACTCCAGTGAAAGAGAAACAACCATATGGTATTGTAACTGTAGCGATGGGATCTGGAATTAAGAACTTATTCGAGAGCATTGGTGCAACGCAAGTTATCGAAGGTGGTCAAACGATGAATCCAAGTACGGAGGACATCGTGAAGGCAATTGAAGAAGCGAATGCTGAAAAAATTATCATTTTGCCGAACAATGGTAATATTGTGATGGCTGCAGAACAAGCTGCTTCTGTTGTTGATCAAGAAGTTATTGTAGTGCGTTCGAAAACTGTTCCGCAAGGGATGGCAGCTATGTTAGCATTTAACCCAGCTGGAACGCTAGAAGAAAATGAAGAGAATATGAAAGAAGCGCTTACGCATGTGAAAACAGGTCAAATTACGTATGCAGTTCGTGATACGGAAATTGACGGCGTATCAATTCAAAAAGATGATTTCATGTGCATTGCAGATGGAAAGATTGTATCTACAAATGCTAAAAAAGTAGGTGCAGCGAAGCAATTGCTAGAAAGTATGATTGATGAAGATTCTGAAATCGTAACGATCTTGCAAGGTGAAGATGCAGCAGATGAAGAGGTTGCAGAGTTAGTTGCATTTGTAGAAGAGAAGTTTGAAGATGTAGAGGTAGAAGTTCATCAAGGAAATCAACCTGTATATTCTTTCATTTTCTCTGTAGAATAAGATAAAGTTCTTCTAAGGGATAAATTGTTTACTTGCTAATGAGCAAGAACAAATGACATATATTGTCTATGGTTCTTATTCAAAAGGCTAGCATATTGATGATAAAAAGAGCCTTACTATTATAGTAAGGCTCTTTTCTTTCGTATACAAAGGGATGTCAGTAGAGAAGCAGTGAATATTATAGTGAGTAAAGATGTAAGAGTAGTTTCCTTTCGAATGCCTATGATAGAATAGAACAGGTGGAAGAGAACGATTGCAATTAAGATAGAACTTGAGATAGTTGCTATGTATTACATGTGAAAATAATTCCGCAAGATTAAACGAGGATGAAATAAAGAAAAATGATGTGACGGAGCGTGAAAATCTTGAATGAAGTTGTACAAATTCCTGTTACGGATGTAAAGGGAGTCGGGGAAGAAACATCTGAATTATTACATGAGATGGGAATTTATACAGTTTCCCATCTATTAGAGCATTTTCCGTACCGTTATGAAGATTACGCGATGAAAGATTTGGCAGAAGTGAAGCATGAAGAGCGTGTAACAGTGGAAGGGAAGGTACATAGTGCTCCTCTATTACAATACTACGGGAAGAAAAAATCGCGTCTTACTGTTCGTATACTTGTTGGTCGGTATTTAATTACGGCTGTATGTTTTAATAGACCGTATTATAAGCAAAAATTGAAGCTTGATGAAACGGTGGCGATTACTGGTAAATGGGATCAGCATCGTCAAACGATTTCCGTGTCTGAGCTTCACTTTGGTCCAGTCGTACGTCAACAAGAAGTGGAACCTGTGTATTCAGTAAAAGGGAAATTAACAGTAAAACAAATGCGTCGTTTTATTGCGCAAGCTTTAAAAGAATACGGTAACTCCATAACTGAAGTATTGCCAGATGGTTTACTGAGTCGTTACAAGTTGTTGCCACGATATGAAGCTCTTCGGGCACTGCATTTCCCGGTTGGTCAAGAAGATTTAAAGCAGGCGCGTCGTCGATTTGTATATGAAGAATTTTTTTTATTTCAGCTCAAAATGCAAGCTCTTCGTAAAATGGAAAGAGAGAGTTCGAAGGGAACGAAAAAGGAGATTTCAATGAAAGAATTAGAAGAGTTCATTGATGCACTTCCATTTCCACTTACTGGTGCGCAGCGCCGCGTTGTTTCTGAGATTATGAAAGATATGCAGTCCCCGTACCGGATGAATCGGTTATTACAAGGGGATGTTGGATCGGGAAAAACGGTCGTAGCTGCAATTGCTCTTTATGCAGCAAAACTTGCACATTATCAAGGTGCGTTAATGGTTCCTACAGAAATTTTAGCTGAACAACATTATCAATCGCTAGCAGAGACATTTTCTCATTTTAATATGACTGTAGAATTATTAACAAGTTCAGTTAAAGGGGCACGTCGTCGTGAGATTTTAGCAAAACTTGAACAAGGAGAAATAGATATTCTTGTTGGGACACATGCTTTAATTCAGGATGAGGTCATTTTCCATAGGCTTGGACTTGTTATTACTGACGAACAACACCGTTTTGGTGTGGCGCAGCGCCGCGTTTTACGGGAGAAAGGTGAAAGTCCAGATGTGCTGTTTATGACGGCGACACCAATTCCTCGTACATTGGCGATTACTGCTTTTGGAGAGATGGATGTTTCTATTATTGATGAAATGCCAGCTGGACGTAAAGTGATTGAAACGTATTGGGCAAAACATGATATGTTAGAGCGTGTCCTTGGCTTCGTAGAAAAGGAAGTGAAGAAGGGGAGGCAAGCTTATGTCATTTGTCCGCTTATTGAAGAATCTGAGAAGCTTGATGTGCAAAATGCAATTGATTTGCATAGTATGCTGTTGCATCACTATCAAGGGAAATTTCAGGTTGGATTAATGCACGGACGTCTATCTTCTCAAGAAAAAGAAGATGTAATGGAGCAATTTAGTGAAAATAAAGTGCAAATTCTTGTTTCGACAACGGTAGTTGAGGTTGGTGTTAACGTACCAAATGCAACCGTAATGGTAATTTATGATGCGGAGCGCTTTGGTTTATCACAATTGCATCAGCTTCGAGGACGTGTTGGTCGTGGAAGTGAGCAGTCGTATTGTTTATTAATTGCAGATCCGAAATCGGAAACTGGAAAAGAGCGAATGCGCATTATGACGGAAACAAATGATGGATTTGTATTGTCGGAAAAAGATTTAGAGTTACGAGGTCCTGGAGATTTCTTTGGAAGTAAACAAAGTGGTCTGCCAGAGTTTAAGGTAGCTGATATGGTACATGATTATCGAGCGTTGGAAACAGCGAGACAAGATGCAGCCATACTGGTTGATTCAGAAGCGTTTTGGCATAACGAGCAGTATGCGCCGCTTCGCGTGTATCTTGAAGGAACAGGTGTGTTTCAAGGAGAAAAGCTTGATTAAAAGTCGAATGTGCGAAATTTTTTGTTGCATTCTACTTTTAATGATTATATACTACTGTTAGTACCTAGTCATAAAAATGGATGGTGCGGTATGAAAAAAAGAAGAAACAAAAAAGAAAGACAATTAGTATTACAGCAAACAATAGAAGCGAACCCGTTCATAACGGATGAAGAGTTGGCAGAGCAGTTTCAAGTGAGCATACAAACAGTTCGCCTGGATCGTATGGAATTATCTATTCCTGAACTACGAGAGCGGATTAAGCATGTAGCGACGAAGCAGCATGAAGAAGATGTAAAGTCTTTACCGTTAGAAGAGGTTGTTGGTGAAATTATTGATATAGAATTAGATAGACACGCTATTTCTATTTTTGAAGTAAAAATAGAGCATGTATTTAAAAGAAATCAAATTGCACGTGGGCATCATTTATTTGCCCAAGCAAACTCACTAGCTGTTGCGGTTATTGATGAAGAGCTAGCTTTAACTGCAAAGTCTACCATTCGATATATTCGTCCTGTAAAATTAGGAGAACGCGTTATTGCTAAAGCTCGCGTTGAAGATGTGGAGAATGATAAAGGTCGGACGGTTGTCAAAGTGCGTAGCTTTGTTGGCGAAGAACTTGTTTTTTCAGGCACTTTTGAAATGTATCGATCTAGTAATTATAGTGAGGAAGGTAACAATTTATGAAAATCGCAATAGATGCAATGGGCGGCGATCATGCTCCAAAAGCAGTTGTATTAGGAGCAATGAAAGCTATTAAGGAATATTCGGATTTACATATTACCCTAGTAGGGAAAGAAGAGGAAATTCGTCAGCATTTAACAAATGAAGAGCGTATTACTATACTTCATACAGACGAAATGATTGAAGCGACGGACGAGCCAGTAAGAGCTGTTCGCCGTAAAAAACAAGCTTCAATGGTACTTGCAGCACAGCAAGTAAAGGAAGGTGTAGCAGATGCTTGTATATCAGCAGGCAGCACAGGAGCTTTAATGGCTGCTGGATTGTTTGTGGTAGGACGGATGGAAGGGATTGAACGACCTGCTTTATCACCCACAATGCCAACTGTTGATGGAGAAGGCTTTGTTATGCTAGATGTTGGAGCGAATGTCGACGCAAAACCAATTCATTTATATCAATACGCGGTTATGGGTTCTGTTTACGCTGAAAAAGTAAGAGGGATTCAAAATCCACGTGTTGGCCTTTTAAATGTTGGTACAGAAGATGGTAAAGGAAACGATCTTTCAAAACAAGTATTTGCTATGTTAAAAGATGCACCGATTAACTTTGTTGGAAATGTTGAATCAAGAGATTTACTACAAGGTGTAGCAGATGTAGTTGTATGTGATGGTTTTACTGGAAATGTAGCATTAAAATCATTAGAAGGAACAGCACTTGCGTTATTCTCTATGCTAAAAGAACAATTAATGAGTTCATTTACAAGCAAATTAGCAGCAGCAGTATTAAAACCAAAACTTATGGTATTAAAAGATAAAATGGATTATTCGGAGTATGGCGGAGCAGCATTATTTGGATTAAAAGCTCCGGTCATTAAGGCTCATGGTTCTTCTAATGATCAATCGATATTCAGTGCGATTCGTCAAACGAGAGAGATGGTAGCGAAAGAAGTAATTCCTACAATTTCAAGTGTAATGGAGAAAGAGCCGCTTCAATAAGAGGAGGATTTGAAATGGGAAAACTAGCATTTCTTTTTCCGGGCCAAGGTTCACAGGCAGTTGGAATGGGTAGACAGTTAGCAGAGAATCATAAAGAGGTTGCAAAAGTATTTCAAAAAGCAGATGAAGTTTTACAGGAGTCTCTTTCAGAGCTGATTTTTGAAGGGCCACAGGAAAAACTGACACTAACGACAAATGCACAGCCTGCATTGTTGACGACAAGCTTTGCGATTTTAACAGCTTTGAAAGAATATGATATTACACCAGACTATGTGGCAGGACATAGTTTGGGGGAGTATAGTGCGCTTGTAGCAGCTGGAGCATTGACATTCGACGATGCTGTGTATGCTGTGAGAAAACGTGGTGAGTATATGGAAGAAGCTGTTCCGAGTGGAGAAGGGGCAATGGCCGCTATTTTAGGAGCGGATCCAGATGTTCTGAAACAAGTTACAGAAGAAGTAACAAATGAAGGTTATGCTGTGCAAATTGCTAATATGAACAGTACAAAGCAAATTGTCATTTCTGGAACGAAACAAGGAGTAGAACTCGCTTCTCAAAGAGTGAAAGAAAAAGGTGCAAAACGAGCAATTCCGCTCCGTGTGAGTGGTCCGTTCCATTCTTCCTTAATGAAACCAGCAGCTAAAAAATTTCAAGGTGTTTTAAATGAAATTACAATCCAAAATGCAAATGTTCCAGTTGTTGCAAACGTTACGGCAGATTGTATTACGCATAGCGCAGAGATTAAAGAAAAGCTAATTGAACAACTCTATTCACCTGTTTTATGGTACCCATCGATTGAACGTATGGTAGAACAAGGGGTAGACACATTTATTGAAATTGGACCCGGAAAAGTGCTAGCTGGTCTTATGAAATCAATCGCTCCATCTGTGAAAGTATATGCGATATATGATGAAGAGACATTGAAAGATACCATTTCAAATTTGAGAGGAGAAAGCGGATGTTAAAAGGGAAAGTAGCATTAGTAACAGGCGCATCACGCGGGATTGGTCGTGCAATTGCAATTGATTTAGCGAAGCAAGGTGCGACGGTTGTAGTGAACTACGCTGGTAATGAGCGAAAAGCAAATGAAGTAGTCGATGAAATAAAAAAACTTGGCTCAGAAGCAATCGCAGTAAGAGCTGATGTTGCTAATAGTGAAGATGTTGCAAATATGGTAAAACAAACTGTAGACACATTTGGACAAGTGGATATTCTTGTGAATAATGCAGGAGTAACGAGAGATAATTTATTAATGCGTATGAAAGAAGAAGAATGGGATACAGTTATTAATACAAATCTAAAAGGTGTATTCTTATGTACGAAAGCCGTATCTCGCTACATGATGCGTCAACGTCATGGACGTATTATTAATATTGCTTCTGTTGTTGGTGTTACAGGAAATCCTGGTCAAGCGAATTACGTTGCTGCAAAAGCAGGTGTAATTGGATTGACAAAAACGTCTGCTAAAGAATTAGCTAGTAGAAATATAACTGTAAATGCCATCGCTCCTGGATTTATTGCTACCGATATGACGGACGTACTGGCAGAAAACTTAAAAGAAGAAATGTTGAAATTGATCCCTGCTGCTAAGTTTGGAGAAGCGCAAGATATTGCGAATGCTGTAACATTTTTTGCTGCTGATCACAGCAAATATATTACAGGACAAACTCTGCATGTTGATGGCGGTATGGTAATGTAATAAAAGAAACGATTTCACCTAGTTTTTTTGTGAAATATTTAATATAATATTTGAGGGGAGGTGAATGAATTATGGCAGATGTTTTAGAGCGTGTAACGAAAATCATCGTGGATCGTTTAGGAGTAGAAGAAACAGAAGTAGTACCAGCTGCAAGCTTTAAAGAAGATTTAGGAGCAGACTCCCTAGATGTAGTTGAACTTGTAATGCAATTAGAAGATGAGTTTGAAATGGAAATTTCTGATGAAGAAGCAGAAAAAATTGCTACTGTTGGCGATGCTGTGACTTACATAGAGAGTCATCTATAATGTTTGAGTGAAGTCCCGTTTTATAGCGGGGCTTTCTCAGCTTATATCTGGAGGGACCTATGCCGTACCGAAAATATAGAGAAAAAAAATATGAAACAAAATATCGTGAAGCTTTTAAAACGTTTCAACAAAAAATAGGTATTACGTTTACAGACGAAAAATTATTGATTCAAGCATTTACGCATTCATCGTATGTGAATGAGCATCGAAAAAAGCCACATGAAGACAATGAACGTCTTGAATTTCTTGGAGACGCTGTATTAGAACTAACTGTATCGCAGTATTTGTTTCAAAAATATCCGACAATGAGCGAAGGAGAACTAACAAAGTTGCGTGCGGCTGTTGTGTGTGAGCCATCTCTTGTCCGCTTTGCGAATGAATTGTCATTTGGGAATCTAGTTCTATTAGGAAAAGGTGAAGAAATGACAGGTGGGCGTGAACGACCGGCTTTATTAGCGGATGTCTTTGAAGCGTTTATTGGTGCCCTTTATCTTGATCAAGGATTGGATACAGTGTGGGGATTCTTAAAAGAAATCGTATATCCAAAAATTAATGAAGGTGCTTTTTCTCATGTGATGGATTACAAGAGTCAATTACAAGAATTAATTCAGCGTGATGGTAGCGGTAATATTGAGTATCAAATTTTGCAAGAAAAAGGACCTGCTCATAATCGAGAATTTGTGTCACGTGTTACACTAAATAGCGTGGCTCTTGGTCTTGGTAGCGGTAAGTCAAAAAAAGAGGCAGAACAACAAGCTGCTGCAGAGGCGTTGAAAAAGTTAAAAGAACAATCATAAGGAATCCCCCTTTACATGAGGGGGATTCCTTGTGCATAGAATGAAACTTTATTTTTATTTGGATATAAAAAGATAAATATGAATCCGTGCAGTAGCTTGTTTTTACAGATATAGACTATAACAACGGAGAATAGGGGGAAGGCCTTTCGTGTTTTTAAAGAGATTAGAAATAGCAGGATTTAAATCCTTCGCAGAGCGTGTATCTGTTGATTTTGTTCCGGGTGTAACATCTGTAGTTGGTCCGAACGGAAGTGGAAAGAGTAATATTACCGATGCAATCCGCTGGGTACTTGGTGAACAATCGGCAAAATCATTACGCGGTGCAAAGATGGAGGATATTATTTTTGCAGGAAGCGATACGCGAAAAGCAGTTAATGTTGCAGAGGTAACATTAACTTTAAATAATGAAGATCAGCGTTTGCCGATTGAATATAATGAAGTATGTGTAACACGCCGTGTTTCTCGTTCAGGAGATAGTGACTTTTTTATTAATAAACAGTCCTGTCGATTAAAAGATATTGTTGATTTATTTATGGACTCTGGTATGGGACGAGAAGCCTTCTCGATTATTAGTCAAGGGAAAGTAGAAGAAATTTTAAGTAGTAAATCTGAAGAACGTCGTGGTGTATTTGAAGAAGCGGCGGGTGTATTAAAATATAAACTTCGCAAAAAGAAAGCTGAAGGTAAATTAGCAGAAACTCAAGAAAACTTAAATCGTGTGCAAGATATTATTCATGAACTAAGTAGTCAAGTAGAGCCGCTCGAAAAACAGGCCTCTATTGCGAAAGACTATCTTGAGAAAAAAGAAGAACTGGAAAAAGTAGAAGCCGCTCTCATTGTATATGAAATTGAAGAATTACATGAAAAATGGGAAGCACTTAGAAAACAGTTTGGACACAATAAAGATGAAGAAGTAAAAATGTCAACGCATTTACAAAAAAGTGAAGCAGAGCTCGAGGAATTACGTGGACAATTGCAAGCAATTGATGAATCTGTAGATTCCTTGCAAGAAGTCCTCCTTCTTTCTAGTAAAGAGTTAGAAAAGTTAGAGGGACAGCGTGAATTGTTAAAGGAAAGAAAACAAAATGCAACAACGCATTGTGCCCAGCTTGAACAGTTAATTATTGAGTTAACAGAAAAAACTAAGGTTTATGATGGAGAAATCGAAACAAGTACGGAAGAACTCATGAATTTCGCAAACCATGTAAAAGAGTTAGAGCAGAAGCTGCACGAAAATGAGAAACTTCTTTCTACATATGCAGAAAACCTGGAAGAGAAAATTGAGCATTTAAAAGGGGATTACATTGAACTTTTAAATCAACAAGCAAGTCATCGTAACGAACTATCTATGCTTGAGGAACAATTTAAACAACAAAACTCTAAAAATCAACGCCTTGATGAAGAAAATGAAAAATATGTACAAATGCGTATGCAAATTACAGCTAAAAAGGCAAAACTTGTAGAGGGTTACGAGCAAGTAAAAGAGAAAGTTACAAGCGTTATCACAAATATACAAAAAACAGAAGCGGCGCTTGGAAAATGTAAGGCGCAATATAGTGAAAATGAAACAAAATTGTATCAAGCGTATCAATTTGTTCAACAAGCGCGTTCTAGAAAAGAAATGTTAGAAGAGATGCAAGAGGATTATTCTGGATTTTATCAAGGTGTACGTGAAGTATTGAAGGCCCGTGAAGGTAAGTTACATGGCATTGAAGGTGCGGTAGCTGAGCTGCTTACTGTACCGAAAGAATATGAAATTGCAATGGAGATTGCACTTGGTGCAGCGATGCAACACGTTGTTGTACAAACAGAAGAGCATGCTCGCATGGCAATTGCCTTTTTGAAGCAAAATCGCCATGGACGTGCAACGTTTTTACCGCAGGCTGTTATTAAGGGAAGGTCATTAACCTTTGAACAACTAAGAATGGTAAAGCAACATCCATCGTTTGTAGGCGTCGCAGCAGAATTGGTACATTATAATAATAAATATGAAAACATAGTTTCGAATTTATTAGGAACGGTTGTTGTTGCAAAAGATTTAAGAGGTGCAAATGAGTTAGCGAAGCAGTTGCAATATCGTTACCGTATTGTAACGGTGGAAGGCGATGTTGTGAATCCTGGTGGTTCTATGACTGGTGGGGCTGTAAAACAAGCGAAATCTTCTTTATTAGGACGTCAGCGAGAATTAGAAGAGTGGAGTAAGAAGCTTGCTGAAATGGAAGACAAAACTTCTAAGTTAGAAAACTTCGTTAAAGCGCTAAAACAAGAAATTCAAGAAAAAGAAGCTAAAATAAAAGAGTTACGTTACGATGTAGAACAAGAGCGCGTAGATGAGCAAAAATTAAAAGAAGAAATTAATCAGCTAGAGTTAGAAGAGCATCGTATTAATGATCGTTTGTCTATCTATGATTTAGAAATAGAAGGCTTTTTACAAGATCAAGTTAGGATGCAAGGGCGTAAAGAAGAGTTAGAAGGAATTTTAGCGAGTCTTCAAAAAGATATCACAGAGCTGGATGGAAAAATTGCTGCCTTAACAAAGCAGAAAAGCGAGCAACATTCTTCGAAAGAAAAAATTCAAACGGAGATGACGGAGCTGAAAGTACAAGCTGCAGAAAAGCAGCAACGTTTGTCCAACCAAAAAGAAAAAGTGGATCGCTTAACGAAAGAACAAGAAGAAGCGCAGCGAACGCTTGTAAAAACAAAAGAGGATTTAGCGTTCTTAAAGCAAGAAATGACATCCAATTCGAGTGGTGAAGAGCAAATTACCAATATGATTGAAAAGAAAGCGCACGATCGAAATCAAACATCAGAATTAATTAGTTCTCGTCGTGAGCAACGTCTAACTCTGCAGGAACGGGTAGAATATATAGAACGTGAAGTAAAAGAAACAAAAGGGCGACATAAATATGTTCTTGAGATTCTAAAAGATCAAGAGGTGAAAATCAATCGTCTTGATGTTGAATTGGAAAATAGGTTGCAACATTTACGTGAAACGTATACGATTTCATTTGAAGCAGCAAAACTGAAATATACAATGATGATGCCTGCAGAGGATGCGCGTAAAAAGGTAAAATTAATTAAATTATCCATTGAAGAGCTTGGAACAGTGAACTTAGGCGCAATCGATGAATATGAACGTGTAGCTGAAAGGCATACATTCTTACTAGAGCAAAGGGATGACTTGGAAGAAGCGAAGGCAACGTTACATCAAGTTATTACAGAAATGGATGAAGAGATGAAAAAACGCTTTTCTACCACATTCCAAGCGATTCGAACAGAGTTCCAATCTGTATTCTGTGAATTATTTGGAGGCGGAAGAGCAGATTTAGTAATGACGAATCCGCAAGATTTATTAAATACGGGCATTGATATTGTAGCGCAGCCACCAGGTAAGAAATTGCAAAACTTAGGTTTATTGTCAGGTGGAGAACGTGCTTTAACTGCAATTGCATTGCTATTTGGTATTTTAAAAGTACGGCCTGTTCCGTTCTGCGTACTAGATGAAGTGGAGGCTGCTCTTGATGAAGCGAATGTAGCTCGTTTCGCGCAGTATTTGAAGAAATTTAGTGATGAAACGCAGTTTATTGTTATTACACACCGAAAAGGTACAATGGAAGAGTCCAATGTACTGTACGGGGTAACAATGCAAGAATCAGGTGTTTCTAAGCTTGTGTCCGTTCGGTTAGGTGACGGAGAAGAAGAGCTTGTTACAAGCGAATAGGAAGGATGAGAAGAATGAGTTTCTTTAAAAAGTTGAAAGAAAAAATTTCAAAACAAACAGATACTGTAACAGAAAAATTTAAACAAGGGTTAGAAAAAACGAGAAATTCATTTGCGGATAAAGTAAATGATTTAGTATATCGCTATCGTAAAGTTGATGAGGATTTCTTTGAAGAATTGGAAGAAATTTTAATTGGTGCAGATGTTGGTGTTGCAACAGTAATGGAGCTTATCGATCAGCTGAAAGAAGAAGTGCAGCGTCGTAACATTCAAGATCCAAAGGAAGTACAAGCTGTTATCTCAGAGAAATTAGTAGGAATTTACAAAGGTGATGAAGAGTTTAGTAATGAAATTAACATGCAGCAAGATCAATTAACGGTTATTTTATTTGTTGGTGTTAATGGTGTTGGAAAAACGACAACAATTGGTAAAATGGCTCATAAGTTTAAATCAGAAGGTAAGTCTGTTTTATTAGCAGCAGGGGATACGTTCCGTGCAGGAGCGATCGAACAGCTAGAAGTATGGGGAGATCGCGTTGGTGTGGAAGTAATTAAGCAAGGGTCTGGTTCCGATCCAGCAGCTGTTATGTATGATGCTGTTCAAGCAGCAAAAGCACGTAAAGTAGATGTCTTGCTATGTGATACGGCAGGGCGCTTACAAAATAAAGTAAACTTAATGAAAGAACTAGAAAAGGTAAAACGTGTTATTGAACGCGAAGTTCCCGGTGCTCCTCATGAAGTTTTGCTTGTTATTGATGCAACGACAGGACAAAATGGTTTAAGTCAAGCAAAAACATTCCGCGAAGCAACGAATGTTTCAGGTATTGTTTTAACGAAATTAGATGGAACTGCTAAAGGTGGTATTGTATTAGCAATTCGTAATGAGATGGACGTACCAGTGAAGTTTGTTGGACTTGGAGAGCAAATGGACGACTTGCAGCAATTTGATCCAGAACAATATGTGTATGGTTTATTTGCGAACTTAGTAGAAAAAGAAGAAGTATAAAGTGAAAGAAGCGGTATTCCCGCTTCTTTTTTATAAAAAATATAAGATGTTAAGAAAAAAACTTGACACTCTTTTATACTCCATGTAAACTAATCCATGTAAAGGGAAATCACTTAACAAAGGATGATCCAACATGCTCGAAAAAACAACGAGAATGAATTATTTATTTGATTTTTATCAATCGTTGTTAACGCAAAAACAAAGAAGTTATATGTCGCTTTATTATTTAGATGATTTATCTCTTGGTGAAATTGCGGAAGAATTTGATGTAAGTCGCCAAGCCGTGTATGATAACATTAAACGGACTGAAGCGATGCTTGAAGAATATGAAGAAAAATTAGTATTACTTCAAAAGTTTCAAGAGCGACAGCGACTTGTTGCAAAGCTTAAACAGCTAATCAGCGAAGAAGAGCATGTGAATGAAGAAATGAAACAAGTTGTTGAAGCTATCGAAAAATTAGATTAGGAGGGCGGCAATATGGCATTTGAAGGATTAGCCGACCGACTTCAACAGACGATGCAAAAAATCCGCGGCAAAGGAAAAGTTTCTGAAGCCGATGTGAAAGAAATGATGAGAGAAGTTCGTCTTGCTCTTTTAGAAGCGGATGTTAACTTTAAAGTAGTAAAAGATTTTGTAAAGCGTGTGTCTGAGCGTGCTGTCGGACAAGATGTAATGAAAAGTTTGACACCTGGACAACAAGTAATTAAAGTTGTACAGGAAGAACTGACAGAACTTATGGGCGGAGAGCAAAGTAAAATCGCTGTCGCTAATAAGCCACCAACTGTTATTATGATGGTTGGACTTCAAGGGGCAGGTAAAACAACGACAACAGGTAAGCTAGCGAATTTGCTTCGTAAAAAGCATAATCGTAAACCGATGCTTGTTGCGGCAGATATTTACCGTCCTGCAGCAATTAAACAGCTTGAAACATTAGGGAAGCAATTGGACATGCCTGTTTTCTCATTAGGAGATCAAGTAAGTCCTGTTGAAATTGCGAAACAAGCGATTGCAAAAGCAAAAGAAGATCATCATGATTATGTTTTAATCGATACGGCAGGTCGTCTGCATATTGATGAAGACCTAATGGATGAATTAGCGAAAGTGAAAGAAGTTGCGAAACCGGATGAAATCTTCCTAGTTGTCGATGCGATGACAGGACAAGATGCGGTCAATGTTGCACAAAGCTTCCATGAACAGTTAGGTTTAACAGGTGTTGTTTTAACGAAATTAGATGGTGATACGCGCGGTGGTGCAGCATTATCTATTAAAGCAGTAACAAACACACCAATTAAATTTGCTGGTATGGGTGAGAAGTTAGATGCAATTGAAGCGTTCCATCCTGAACGCATGGCATCTCGTATTTTAGGGATGGGTGACGTTCTAACATTAATTGAAAAAGCGCAAGCTACAGTTGATGAAGAAAAAGCAAAAGAACTTGAGCAAAAAATGCGTACGCTTTCGTTTACACTTGATGATTTCCTTGAGCAACTTGGACAAGTGCGTCAACTTGGACCGCTTGATGAATTGCTAGGAATGCTTCCTGGTGCAAATAAAATTAAAGGGCTGAAAAATGCACAAGTTGATGAAAAACAAATTGGGCATATTGAGGCAATTATTCGTTCTATGACAATCTTAGAGCGAGAACAACCGGAAATAATCAATGCTAGTCGTAAAAAACGTATTGCCAAAGGTAGCGGTACAACCGTACAAGAAATCAATCGTCTACTGAAACAGTTTGAAGATATGAAGAAAATGATGAAGACGATGACAGGCATGCAAAAAGGTAAGAAAAAAGGACTAGGTGGATTGAAGTTTCCATTTATGTAAGGAAAAAAAGATGGCTCTGTTAAGAAAAAATACTTTACAAAGCAATAGTCTTTTTGCTAATATAATTATCTGTGTGAAATAAATTCGGAGGTGCTTTATAAATGGCAGTTAAAATTCGTTTAAAACGTATGGGAGCTAAAAAAACTCCTTTCTATCGTGTAGTTGTTGCAGATTCTCGTTCTCCTCGTGACGGACGCTTCATCGAGGAAATCGGTACTTACAACCCAGTTGCTCAACCAGCTGAAGTGAAAATCGACGAAGAAGCAGCATTAAAATGGTTAGGAAACGGTGCGAAACCATCTGATACAGTTCGTAATCTTTTCTCTAACCAAGGTATCATGGAGAAATTCCACTTATCTAAACAAGGTAAGTAATTGAGGCAATGGCTATGAAAGGGTTAATCGAAACGATCGTCAAGCCTCTTGTAGATCATCCTGAAGATGTAAAGGTTACACAGGAACTTTGCAGCGGAGAGATAAAGTATCGATTAACCGTACATCCTGAGGATGTTGGGAAAGTCATTGGAAAGCAAGGGCGAGTTGCAAAGGCGATTCGAATGCTCTTGTATTCAGTGGGACATCATAATCATGAAAAAGTTACACTGGAAATTCAATAAATGTGAAAAGGGCGAGGATTTATTCCTCTCCCTTTTTTAACATTTTAAGAGAAGTTGCATGTTCCATATATGGAATGGAGATGCTTAAAATATATAGAAAACAGGGGTGACATGCTGTTTATGACAAAATGGTTTAACGTAGGGAAAATTGTAAATACTCATGGTGTTAGAGGAGAGATCCGTGTCATTTCTCGTACTGATTTTCCGGAAGAGCGATATAAGGTAGGGAATACGTTATACATATGGGGAGATAGAGGAACAGAACCACTCCCAGTAAAAATCACTTCTCATCGTCAACATAAAACATTTGATTTATTGACATTCGAAGGCTATAACAATGTAGATGAAGTGGAGAAGTTTAAAGGTTCTTTATTAAAGGTACCGGAAGAGCAATTGGGCGAGCTTGCTGAAGGTGAGTATTATTATCATGAAATTATTGGTTGTAAAGTTGTAACAGAGGATGGAGAACCGCTAGGTGCAATTAAAGAGATTCTATCTCCTGGTGCAAACGATGTATGGGTAATTAAGCGTCCGAAAGGGCAAGATCTTTTAATTCCATACATTGATGATGTTGTACTGCAAGTTAACATCGAAAATAAACTAGTAACCATTCATGTAATGGAAGGATTGCTATAATGAAAATTGATATTTTAACATTATTCCCAGAGATGTTCACTGGTGTGTTTGGATCTTCGATTTTAAAAAAAGCACAAGAAAAAGAGGCAGTGGAGCTTAGGGTTGTAAATTTTCGTGATTATACAACAAGCAAGCATAACAGTGTAGATGATTACCCGTACGGCGGTGGGGCGGGTATGGTTTTAACTCCGCAACCCATTTTTGATGCTGTAGAAGAATTAACGAAGGACACAGAGTGTAAACCAAGAGTTGTGTTAATGTGCCCGCAAGGAGAACGCTTTACACAGAAAAAGGCAGAAGAGTTTGCTAGCGAAGAACATGTTATTTTTGTGTGTGGTCATTATGAAGGGTATGATGAGCGAATTCGTGAACATCTTGTAACGGATGAAATTTCTATTGGTGACTATGTGTTAACTGGTGGGGAATTAGCATCCATGGTTGTTACAGATAGTGTTGTACGCCTTTTGCCGGGAGTACTAGGGAATCAGAATTCACAGATTGAGGATTCTTTTAGTACTGGTTTATTGGAGCATCCACATTACACGCGTCCTGCTGATTTTCGTGGTATGAAGGTACCAGATGTACTTATGTCAGGAAATCATAAGTATATTGAAGAATGGCGCCATAAGGAATCATTACGCCGTACATATACGCGTAGACCGGATTTACTTGAAGAACGTGAGTTATCGAAGCAAGAAAAAAAATGGCTTGAGCAGATTAAAGAAGAACGATAACAACTTCATATATTTTCTATTGCAACAGGCCTAGCAATATGCTATTATAACATTTGTGCTACTGAAAGCAGTAGCCGTATTAACGATGTTCCGCTGTAATTTATTAATGACTTTATAAGAGCATCTGTTTAAAGGAGAGAATTGAATATGCAACAATTAATCGCAGAAATTACAAAAGGCCAATTAAAAACTGACCTACCTTCATTCCGTCCTGGTGACACTTTACGTGTACACGTAAAAGTAGTTGAGGGTACTCGTGAGAGAATTCAGCTTTTTGAAGGTGTTGTAATTAAACGTCGTGGTGGCGGAATTAGTGAAACGTTCACAGTTCGTAAGATTTCTTACGGTGTAGGTGTTGAGCGTACATTCCCAATTCACACACCAAGAATCGCGAAAATCGAAGTACTTCGCCGTGGTAAAGTACGTCGTGCTAAGTTATACTACTTACGTAACCTTCGCGGTAAAGCAGCACGTATTAAAGAAATTCGATAAGACATGTATGGGAGCTTGTAAATGCACAAGCTCCCTTTTTCCAATCTATATGAAATTTTGATATAATACGGGCAGCTTACATAATTGTGGAGGGGAAATACATGAAGAAAGAGAAGAGTTCGCTTTGGGAATGGATAAAAGCAATTTTGATTGCTGTTGTGTTAGCTGGTGTCATTAGACAGTTTTTCTTTGCACCAATTCTTGTAGATGGTGTATCAATGTCACCGACGTTACATGATCGTGATCGAATGATCGTCAATAAGATTGGCTATCACATTGGAGAACCGAAACATTTTGACATAATCGTATTCCGAGCAACAGAAGAAAAAGATTATATTAAACGTGTTATCGGCTTACCAGGCGATGAAGTTGAATATCGTAATGATAAACTGTATATTAACGGAAAACCTTATGAGGAACCGTATTTAGACAAGCAGAAAAAACAACTTGCTGATGGACCACTTACATATGATTTCAAACTTGAAGAAATTACAGGTAAGAAAACAGTTCCAAAAGGTCAATTGTTTGTACTAGGTGACAATCGTCGTTTTAGTAAAGATAGTCGTACAATTGGAACGATTTCGATGGACCAAGTAATTGGAAAAGCGAATATGTTATATTGGCCATTAAAAGATGCACGTATTGTGAAATAAATGAAAAAAAGAAGGTGGCAACATGGCAATTCAATGGTTTCCAGGGCATATGGCAAAAGCGAGGCGTCAAGTAACAGAAAAGTTAAAGTTAATCGATGCTGTAATTGAACTTGTAGACGCTCGTTTACCTTTATCTTCCCGAAATCCGATGATTGATGAAATTATTACACATAAACCAAGATTAGTCGTTTTAAATAAGGCTGATATGGCAGATGATCGTTTAACGAAGCAATGGATCGCTTATTTTGAAGAGAAGGGTCATAAAGCGATTTCGATTAATGCACAAGCTGGACAAGGTATGAAAGAAATTACAGCGGCATGTAAAGTACTTGTAAAAGAAAAATTTGATAAAATGATTGCAAAAGGGATTAAACCGAGAGCGATTCGCGCATTAATCGTTGGGATTCCAAACGTCGGGAAATCTACGTTAATCAATAAATTAGCAAAGAAAAACATCGCGAAAACAGGTGATCGACCAGGTGTTACAACAGCTCAGCAATGGATTAAAGTAGGTAAGGAAATGGAGTTGTTAGACACGCCGGGGATTTTATGGCCGAAATTTGAAGATGAATTAGTAGGACTTCGTCTTGCGACGACTGGTGCAATTAAAGATTCTATTTTAAATTTACAGGATGTAGCGGTCTATGCGCTTCGTTTTATGGAAAAACACTATCCAGAACGCTTACAAGAGCGTTATAAATTAGATTTAATTCCAGAAGACATCGTAGAATTATTTGATGCGATTGGAAAGAACAGAGGCTGCTTAATGGGTGGTGGTCTTGTTGATTATGACAAAACATCAGAACTTGTTCTTCGAGAACTTCGTGGTGGTAAACTCGGGAAAATGACATTTGAAACACCAGATGAATTTGTAGAAGAAGTAGAGGTAGAAGAAGTATAAGACGTGCGTTTGTGCGTCTTTTCTTTTTGGCCGTATTTAAAAGGAGTGTACACTGATGCAAAAAATTACGATACAAGAAGTGGAAGGTTTGCTAAAAGAAATTATGAATGAAGAAGATGAACGGTTTCAAATGTTGACGAAAGACGAACGGAAAGGTGTCCAAAAGTTAATTTTGAAGTGGTATAAACAAAAAGAGTTAGAACAAAAGGAAAAAGAAAAGTTTTTTGAAATGTCAAAGTATGAAAAAACGCTACGTGAAAAAGGACTTACATACATTGCTGGTATCGATGAAGTGGGAAGGGGACCTCTAGCAGGACCTGTTGTAACGGCAGCTGTGGTCCTTCCGGAAGATTTTTATATTCCAGGATTAAATGACTCGAAAAAATTAAGTGAAGCAAAACGTGAGCGTTTTTATGATGAAATTAAAGAGAAAGCTATTGCAATTGGTGTTGGAATTGTGTCACCACAAGTTATTGATGAAATAAATATTTATCAAGCAACGAAACAAGCAATGTTAGATGCAATTGCAAATTTATCATGTACACCAGAACATTTATTAATTGATGCAATGAAACTTCCTACCCAAATTCCACAAACGTCTATTATTAAAGGAGATGCAAAAAGTATTTCTATCTCAGCCGCATCTATTATTGCAAAGGTTACACGTGATCACATGATGAAGGAACTAGGTAAGAAACATCCTGAATATGGTTTTGAACAGCATATGGGTTATGGAACAAAACAACATTTGCAAGCGATTGAAACGTATGGTGTGTTAGAGGAACACCGAAAAACATTTGCGCCAATTAAAGATATGATTCAAAAGTAAGCTGTGAATCCACAGCTTATTTTTTTATTTTCGCATATTAACATTACTATTTTCAAAAAAGAATAAAGCGATTTCAGTTTTCTGACACTTTATTGTAGACAGCGTGGCAATCATTTTATACAATGGCAATGTAGTGTTTTTTAAACATTAAAAAACTTTTTGAGTAAAACAGGAAAACAGGGGAGGATGGGACCATGAATATCCATGAGTACCAAGGTAAGGCAGTCCTTAGAAGCTATGGGGTTAGCGTTCCGAACGGGAAGGTTGCCTTTACAGTTGAAGAAGCTGTAGAAGCAGCGAAAGAATTAGGAACAGATGTATGTGTAGTAAAAGCGCAAATTCACGCTGGTGGACGCGGCAAAGCTGGCGGTGTAAAAGTTGCGAAAAATTTAGATGAAGTTCGTACATATGCGGAAAGTATTTTAGGTACTACGCTTGTTACGCATCAAACAGGTCCTGAAGGTAAGGAAGTAAAACGCTTACTTATTGAAGAAGGTTGCGATATTAAAAAAGAATATTATGTAGGTCTAGTTTTAGACCGTGCGACTTCTCAAGTTGTTTTAATGGCTTCTGAAGAAGGCGGAACAGAAATTGAAGAAGTAGCAGAAAAAACACCAGAAAAAATCTTTAAAGAATATATTGATCCTGCAGTAGGTCTGCAAGGCTTCCAAGCACGCCGTATTGCATTTAACATCAATATTCCAAAAGAGCTTGTAGGACAAGCTGTGAAGTTTATGATGGGATTATATCGTGCTTATATCGAAAAAGATTGCTCTATTGCAGAAATCAATCCACTTGTTACAACAGGTGATGGAAAAGTTATGGCATTAGATGCAAAGTTAAACTTTGATTCTAATGCATTATATCGTCATAAAGACATTCTAGAACTTCGTGATCTTGAAGAAGAAGATCCGAAAGAAATTGAAGCTTCTAAATACGACTTAAACTATATTCCTTTAGATGGAAATATTGGTTGTATGGTAAATGGTGCAGGATTAGCAATGGCAACAATGGATATCATTAAACATTACCATGGCGATCCAGCTAACTTCTTAGATGTTGGTGGCGGTGCTACAGCTGAAAAAGTTACAGAAGCTTTCAAAATTATTCTTTCTGACAAAAATGTAAAAGGTATTTTCGTTAACATTTTTGGTGGCATTATGAAATGTGATGTAATTGCAGAAGGTGTTATTGAAGCGACAAAACAAGTAGGCCTTGAATTACCACTTGTTGTTCGTCTGGAAGGTACAAATGTTGAGTTAGGTAAGAAGATTTTAAATGAATCTGGTTTAAATATCGTTGCAGCAGAATCTATGGCAGACGGTGCGCAAAAAATTGTTTCACTAGTGGGCTAATAGAAAGCGGGGGAGAAAAATGAGCGTATTAGTTAATAAAGATACAAAAGTTATTGTACAAGGTATTACTGGTTCACAAGGTTTATTCCATACAAAACAAATGATTGAATATGGTACGAAAATTGTCGGTGGTGTAACACCTGGTAAAGGCGGCACTGAAATTGAAGGTGTACCTGTCTTTAATACAGTAGAAGATGCTGTGAAAGCAACGGGCGCAAATGCTTCAGTTGTGTACGTTCCACCCGCTTTTGCGGCTGATGCAATTATGGAAGCTGTTGATGCAGAGATTGACTTAGTAGTATGTATTACAGAAGGCATTCCTGTATTAGACATGGTTCAAGTTAAGAAATATATGGTAGGTAAACAGACACGTTTACTTGGACCAAACTGCCCAGGTGTCATTACACCAGATGAATGTAAGATTGGTATTATGCCAGGATATATTCATAAAAAAGGCCATGTAGGTATTGTATCTCGATCTGGTACATTGACATATGAAGCTGTACATCAATTAACACAAGAAGGCATTGGTCAATCTACTGCTGTAGGTATCGGTGGTGACCCTGTCAATGGTACAGACTTTATTGACGCGTTAAAAGCGTTTAATGAAGATGCAGAAACACATGCTGTTATTATGATTGGTGAAATCGGCGGAACAGCAGAAGAAGAAGCTGCTGAGTGGGTAAAAGCAAATATGACAAAACCTGTTGTTGGATTTATCGGTGGTCAAACAGCGCCTGCAGGAAAACGTATGGGCCATGCTGGTGCCATTATTTCTGGCGGCAAAGGTACAGCTGCTGAAAAAATTAAAACAATGGAAGCTTGTGGTATCAAAGTCGCTGAAACACCAGCTGTTATGGGCGAAACTTTAATCTCTGTTTTAAAAGAAAAGGGATTATTTGAAACTTGTAAAAACTACTAATCTTTTTGAAAGACACCTTCGTGCTAGAAGGTGTCTTTTTACACTTTTTTTGTTTACATAATAAAAATTATGGGTAAGGAGAATGGTGATGAAAAAGGAACGATTGCTTCATCTTCATTATGTATTAGCAGATCATTGGAAAGCATTAACTAACTTACTGCGTATAGATCCAGAGATAAAGAAACTGTACAGTTTTAGCTCCGTGGAATTTGAAAAATATGCTGGATTAACTCCGAAAAAATCTTCTGAATTAGTTCGCTTCTTACAAACATCTATCCCCGCACAATGTACACGTCATTTAGAAGAAAATCATATTTTTTACGTCACAATATGGGATGAGGATTATCCGGAATTATTACGTGAAATACCAGATCCGCCTTTCGTTTTATATGGAAAAGGAAAGAGAGAATTATTAGGGAAAATAAATAAAATTGGAGTAGTTGGAACAAGAAAACCTTCTTTATACGGGAAAGAGAGCATACAATCTCTTTTAAAACCGCTAATAGATAAAGAATGGTTAATTGTAAGTGGTTTTGCAAGTGGAATTGATACGATTGCTCACCAAATCGCAGTGCAGCAACATAGTTCTACTATCGCTGTCTTAGGCCATGGATTGCAGTATATGTACCCGAAAGATAATTGGTATTTTTATAAAATATGGAAGAATGCTGTACTGTTATTAACAGAATATCCGCCACATTATCCACCTAAAAAATGGTATTTCCCAAAAAGAAATCGAATTATAAGCGGTCTTTGTAAAGGAGTTCTAGTAGTGGAAGCGAAATCAAAAAGTGGCTCGCTTATTACAGCAGATCTCGCTTTAGAACAAAATAGGGAGGTATTCGCTCTTCCAGGTCCTATTTTTACGGAAAGTGCAGCAGGAACAAACCAACTCATAAAGCAAGGAGCAAAACTTATTCAGAAAGCAGAGGATATTCTTGAAGAATTTTTAAATTAACCGTATATTTTTATGTTTTTATTAAACAATTATTGACAAATGGTAGATTGGCACTGTATGTTATACTCATTCTTGATTGACAAAAACAAGAGAAATCAATAAGATTAATGAAGACTTGAATCCACCTCTTAAGGAGGCACTAGCATGTCAGATTACCTCGTAATCGTGGAGTCGCCTTCTAAGGCGAAAACCATTGAGAAATATTTAGGGAAAAAATACAAAGTCGTCGCGTCTATGGGACATGTTCGCGATTTACCTAAAAGTCAAATGGGGATAGAAGTGAAAAATAACTTCACCCCGAAGTATATTACCATCCGTGGTAAAGGTCCTGTTTTAAAAGATTTAAAATCAGCAGCAAAAAAAGCAAAAAAAGTCTATCTCGCGGCCGATCCAGACCGCGAAGGAGAAGCGATTGCTTGGCATTTAGCCAATACGCTAAATGTGGATATTGAATCAGATTGCCGGGTTGTTTTTAATGAAATTACAAAAGATGCGATTAAAGAGTCATTTAAGCATCCTCGTGCAATTAATATGGATTTAGTCGATGCACAGCAAGCAAGACGGATACTTGATCGTCTTGTTGGTTATAATATTAGTCCTTTATTATGGAAGAAAGTCAAAAAAGGATTAAGTGCAGGACGTGTACAATCTGTAGCGGTTCGTTTAATTATTGATCGTGAAAAAGAAATTCAAAGTTTTATTCCGGAAGAGTTTTGGACAATTAAAACAGAATTTGTAAAAGGAAAAGACACATTTGAAGCATCTTTTTACGGTGTAAACGGAGAAAAGGTTCAATTAACAAACGAAGAGCAAGTAAAAGACATAATTGAAACAATGAAAGACAATGCGTTTTCAGTTGAAAATGTAACAAAAAAAGAGCGGAAACGTAATCCTGCATTACCATTTACAACGTCTTCCTTACAGCAAGAAGCTGCACGTAAATTAAATATGCGAGCAAAGAAAACAATGATGCTTGCGCAGCAGTTATACGAAGGGATAGATATTGGTAAACAGGGAACTGTAGGTCTTATTACGTATATGAGAACAGACTCAACGCGTATTTCAGAAACAGCTCAAGAAGAAGCGCGCTCTTACATTACTGAAGCGTTTGGCTCGGAATACATAGGAACAGAGAAGAAGAAGGAAGCAAAAAAAGCGAATGCACAGGATGCGCATGAAGCAATTCGCCCAACTTCTGTGATGAGAAAGCCAGAGGAACTGAAGAGTTTCTTAAGTCGTGACCAACATCGTTTGTACAAATTGATTTGGGAGCGATTTGTTGCAAGTCAAATGGCATCTGCTATAATGGATACTGTTACAGCTAGACTCATTAATAATAATGTTCAATTCCGTGCAAGTGGATCAGTAGTGAAATTCCCAGGCTTTATGAAAGTATATGTGGAGTCGAAAGATGATGGTGCGGAAGAAAAGGATAAAATGCTACCGCCTTTAGAAATAGGGGAAACTGTATTTTCAAAAGATGTGGAGCCAAAGCAGCACTTTACGCAGCCGCCACCACGTTATACAGAGGCTCGTTTAGTTCGAACGCTTGAAGAACTTGGAATCGGAAGACCGTCTACTTACGTACCGACACTTGAAACGATTCAAAAGCGAGGATATGTTGCATTAGACAATAAACGATTTGTTCCGACTGAACTTGGAGAAATTGTAATTGAACTTATTTTAGAGTTTTTCCCAGAAATTATTAACATTGAATTTACGGCCAATATGGAGCAAAACCTTGATGAAGTAGAAGAAGGGAAAGCAAATTGGGTAAAAATCGTTGATGATTTCTACGTAGGCTTTGAACCCCGTTTAGAAAAAGCGGAAAAGGAGATGCGTGAAGTCGAAATTAAAGATGAACCGGCTGGGGAAGATTGTGAATTATGCGGTCATCCGATGGTCTTTAAAATGGGCAAATACGGGAAGTTTATGGCTTGTTCTAATTTTCCAGATTGTCGTAATACAAAACCGATTGTGAAAGAAATTGGTGTAACTTGCCCCAAATGTGATAAAGGCCAAATTATTGAACGTCGAAGCAATAAAAAGAAACGTCTTTTCTATGGATGTGGTACGTATCCAGAATGCGACTTTGTATCTTGGGATAAACCGATTGGCCGGAAATGCCCGAAATGTGAAGGTATGCTCGTAGAGAAGAAGCTGAAAAAAGGCGTTCAAGTACAATGTATTTCTTGTGATTATGAAGAAGAACAACAAATGTGAGCGTAACTGCTCACATTTTTTTCGGGATAGAAAAGGAAAGGTGATGAATACATGACAACACAAGTAGTAAACGTCATTGGCGCAGGTCTTGCAGGAAGTGAAGCCGCTTATCAAATTGCAAAACGTGGTGTCCAAGTAAAATTATATGAAATGAGACCAGTAAGACAAACACCAGCTCATCATACAGATAAATTTGCCGAGTTAGTATGTAGTAACTCACTTCGTGCAAATACATTAACAAATGCTGTTGGTGTCATTAAAGAAGAAATGCGCAAAATGGATTCTGTTATTATTCGTGCGGCAGATGAGTGTTCTGTTCCGGCAGGAGGAGCACTTGCGGTAGATCGTCATGAATTCGCAGCAAAAGTAACGGAGTATGTGAAAAATCATCCAAACGTAACTGTGATGAACGAAGAAATGACAGAAATTCCAGAAGGGCCAACTGTTATCGCAACAGGTCCACTTACATCTCCAGATCTTTCTGCACAACTAAAAGAGTTAACGGGTGAAGATTATTTTTATTTCTATGATGCAGCTGCACCAATTGTAGAAAAAGAAAGCATCGATATGAATAAAGTGTATTTAAAATCCCGTTATGATAAGGGGGAAGCCGCTTATTTAAATTGCCCAATGACAGAGGAAGAGTTCGACCGTTTTTATGATGCTTTAATTGCTGCGGAGACAGTGCCATTAAAAGAATTTGAGAAGGAAGTATTCTTTGAAGGGTGTATGCCTGTAGAAGTAATGGCAAGCCGTGGTAGACAGACGTTGTTATTTGGACCGATGAAACCAGTGGGGCTAGAAGATCCGAAAACAGGTAAAACACCATACGCTGTTGTTCAATTACGTCAAGATGATGCAGCAGGAACATTATACAATATTGTTGGGTTCCAAACACATTTAAAGTGGGGACCTCAAAAAGAGGTATTACAATTAATTCCTGGACTCGAAAATGCAGAAATTGTACGCTATGGTGTTATGCATCGTAATACGTTTATTAATTCACCAAAGTTACTTCGTCCAACATACCAATATAAACATCGTGATGATTTATTCTTTGCTGGACAAATGACAGGTGTAGAAGGATATGTAGAATCGGCTGCTTCAGGGCTATTAGCAGGTATTAATGCAGCGCGTCTTGTAAAGGGAGAAGAGCCTGTTGTATTACCTCCTGTAACTGCAATGGGAAGTATGGCGAATTATATTACTGCAACAAACGCGAAAAACTTCCAACCGATGAATGCAAACTTTGGTTTATTTGCACCGTTAGAAAAGAAAATTAAAAAGAAACAAGAGCGAAACGAAGCATACGCAACACGCGCTTTAGAAACAATTCAAAATTTTGTAAATATTTAGTTAAATTTCTTGCAAAGGCTACTGAGTTGTGATACGATTTAGTAGCCTTTATTGAGGTGAGTTATATGAATGTGAAGAAATTGTTACAATTATTCGTTGGATATTTACAAATTGAAAGAAATTATTCAAAATATACAATTGCAAGTTATCAAAATGATTTAGAACATTTTGTGCAATTTATGGAGCGAGAAGGCATATCCTCTTTTTTAGATGTTACATATGTAGATGTTCGTTTGTATTTAACGACGTTACACGATGAAAAGCTAGCCCGTAAATCTGTCGCGAGAAAAGTATCAAGTTTACGAAGTTTATATCGTTTTCTGATGCGTGAAGGATATCGAGAAGATAATCCATTTGCACTTGCGTCACTCCCCAAAAAAGAATGGTCAATCCCAAAGTTTTTGTACGTTGAAGAATTAGAGAAATTGTTTGAAGTTTCTGGAACGGAAACACCACTTGGTCAAAGAAATCAAGCCTTGTTAGAGCTTATCTATGCGACGGGGATTCGTGTGAGCGAATGTGTAAGTCTACAACTTGCTGATATTGATTTTTCGGTAGGAACAATTCTAGTGATGGGAAAAGGCAAAAAACAAAGGTACGTTCCGTTTGGAAGTTATGCACAAGATGCTTTAATTACTTATATAGAAAACGGGAGAAAACAGTTAGCTAAAAAAACAGAGGAACACTCTCAAATGGTGTTTTTAAATGCAAAGGGTACGCCGTTAACAGATCGAGGTGTGCGTTATATTTTAAATGAGCTCATTAAGAAAGCGTCTCTTACAATGAAAATAAGTCCACATATGTTAAGGCATACATTTGCTACACATATGTTAGATGAAGGGGCAGATTTACGAACTGTGCAGGAGCTATTAGGTCATGAAAATTTATCAACGACACAAATTTATACGCATGTTTCAAAAGAAAGATTACGTTCTGTTTACATGAAGCACCACCCACGGGCATAAATTGCTTTTAAAGCTATAAAAACATGTAAAGGAGTTTTTTCTATGGGAAATTTCCACGCTACAACGATATTTGCCATTCACCATAATGGAGAGTGTGCTATGGCTGGCGACGGACAAGTGACATTTGGTAATGCCGTTGTGATGAAGCATACAGCACGCAAAGTTCGAAAGCTATTTCAAGGGAAGGTGTTAGCTGGATTTGCAGGTTCCGTTGCAGATGCGTTTACTCTTTTTGAAATGTTTGAGGGGAAATTAGAAGAGTATAATGGAAACCTACAACGTGCTGCAGTTGAAATGGCGAAACAATGGCGTGGTGATAAAATGCTGCGTCAATTGGAAGCGATGTTAATCGTTATGGATCAAACAACGTTACTTCTTGTTTCAGGAACAGGAGAAGTAATAGAACCGGATGATGGCATTTTAGCAATCGGTTCAGGTGGACATTATGCGCTTGCAGCGGGTCGAGCTTTAAAACAACATGCAAGTGAACATTTAACAGCAAAAGCAATTGCCAAAGCCAGTTTAGAAATTGCTGGTGACATTTGTGTGTATACAAATCACAACATTATTGTGGAAGAATTGTAGAATCGTAAGGGAGGCATTTTATATGCATTTACATTTTACTCCGCGTCAAATTGTAGAAAAATTGGATCAATATATTATTGGGCAAAAAGATGCAAAAAAAGCAGTTGCAGTAGCGCTTAGAAATCGATATCGTCGCAGTAAATTAGCAGAAAACTTACGCGATGAAATTGCTCCAAAGAACATTTTAATGATTGGACCGACAGGGGTCGGAAAGACAGAGGTAGCACGACGAATGGCGAAGCTCGTTGGAGCACCTTTTATCAAGGTTGAAGCGACGAAATTCACAGAAGTTGGATATGTCGGCCGAGATGTAGAATCTATGGTACGTGACCTTGTGGAAACTTCAGTTCGCATCGTAAAAGAAGAACTGGTTGTGAAAGTTAAAGATAAGGCTGAAGAACAAGCGAATCAACGACTTGTTGAAATTTTGGTGCCAAGTCCGCAAAAACAATCTGGATTCAAAAATCCGTTAGAAATGTTATTTGGCGGAAATCAAAATGTGAATCAGACATCTGAAACACAAGATAACGCTGAAATTGAAAATAAGCGCCGAGAAGTTGAAAAGAAACTTGCTTCCGGTTTACTTGAAGAGGAAATTGTATCGATTGAAGTGACGGAACAACAGTCCTCTATGTTTGATATGTTACAAGGAACTGGCATGGAACAAATGGGGATGAATTTCCAAGATGCATTAGGAAGTTTTATGCCGAAAAAAACCAAAAAACGCAAACTTTCTGTAAAAGAAGCAAGAAAAGTCTTGACAAATGAGGAAGCACAGCGCTTAATTGATATGGATGAAGTTACACAAGAGGCTGTTTATCGTGCTGAACAGCTCGGAATTATTTTTATTGATGAAATTGACAAAATTGCTGGTAAGCAGTCGAATAGCGTGGATGTATCGCGTGAAGGTGTGCAACGTGATATATTACCAATTGTCGAAGGATCGAACGTTGCAACGAAATATGGATCGGTGAAAACAGATTATATTTTATTTATTGCGGCTGGTGCCTTCCATATGTCCAAACCGTCTGATTTGATTCCAGAACTGCAAGGAAGATTTCCAATCCGAGTGGAATTAACAAAATTATCGGTAGATGATTTTGTTAAAATTCTTGTAGAACCTGATAATGCTTTAGTGAAACAATATATAGCACTATTAGCAACTGAAGGTATAGAAATTGAATTTTCTGACGATGCTATTCGTAAGATTGCTGAGATTGCTTATCAAGTTAATCAAGATACGGATAATATTGGAGCGAGAAGACTTCATACCATTATGGAGAAGCTTCTTGAAGATTTATCGTTTGAAGCATCTGAAATTACGTTAGAAAAAATAACGATAACCCCTCAATATGTAGAGGAAAAATTAGCAACGATTGCTAAAAATAAAGATGTGAGCCAGTTTATTTTGTAATAGTGTCATCAGGTGACTCGCCCTAGTTTCCAAGTGATGAAAAAATATGTGAGTAACATGTAGGAGGAAGTTTAGAAATGGAATTATTAGCAAAAACGAGAAAATTAAATGCGTTATTACAGAGCGCAGCAGGAAAGCCTGTAAACTTTAGAGAAATGTCAGACACAATGTGTGAAGTAATTGAAGCGAACGTATTCGTAGTAAGTCGTCGCGGTAAATTATTAGGATATGCAATTCACCAACAAATCGAAAACGAGCGTATGAAACAAATGCTTGCAGAGCGTCAATTCCCAGAGGAGTATACGCAAAGCTTATTTAACATTACAGAAACATCTTCAAACTTAGATGTAAATAGTGCATATACAGCATTCCCTGTAGAAAACAAAGAATTATTCGGTCAAGGTTTAACTACAATTGTACCAATCGTTGGTGGTGGTGAGCGTTTAGGCACATTAGTGTTAGCTCGTCTTGGTCAAGAATTCTTAGATGATGATTTAATTCTTGCTGAGTACAGCTCGACTGTAGTAGGTATGGAAATCTTACGCGAAAAAGCGGAAGAAATCGAAGAGGAAGCACGTAGTAAAGCTGTTGTTCAAATGGCAATTAGCTCATTATCATATAGTGAGTTAGAGGCAATCGAGCACATCTTCGAAGAATTAAACGGAACAGAAGGTTTACTTGTTGCAAGTAAAATCGCTGATCGCGTAGGAATTACTCGTTCTGTAATCGTAAACGCACTTCGTAAATTAGAAAGTGCGGGTGTTATCGAGTCTCGTTCTTTAGGTATGAAGGGAACATACATTAAAGTATTAAATGACAAGTTTTTACATGAGCTTGCTAAATTAAAAACAAACTAATGTTTAAGGAAAGCTCTCCTCATTTGAGGAGGGCTTTTTATTATTTTTTAGAAATTTGTTGTAGTTTTATGGTGGCAGATTTTGGTTCTTTGATGTGAAAGGTTGCTTGAAGTGGAGGGAAAGTGGTAATACTGGGACTGAAAAAGATTAGTAAACTAATAACGAAAAAGAAAGTTTTACATTGTTCGCATTTTCGACTTGATTGTAATATTTCATTATGATATAGTAAGCAGTGGTGTCAGTACAAAGTACACACGTTTACTGATTTAAGTGTTGGTGCTACGCTTGTAGTTTCGCTTAGAGATGAAGTAAACGGAGGATATCAAAAACCATTTAGGAGGAACTAAATTATGTCAGTAATTTCTATGAAGCAATTGCTTGAAGCTGGTGTTCATTTCGGACATCAAACTCGTCGTTGGAACCCAAAAATGAAACGTTACATTTTCACAGAGCGTAACGGTATCTACATCATCGACTTACAAAAAACTGTGAAAAAAGTTGAAGAAGCTTTCAACGTAATGCGTAACATTGCTGCTGAAGGTGGAGACATTTTATTCGTAGGTACAAAAAAACAAGCACAAGAAGCTATTAAAGAAGAAGCAACTCGTGCTGGTATGTACTTCGTTAACCAACGTTGGTTAGGTGGAACGTTAACAAACTTCCAAACAATCCAAAAGCGTATCAAGCGTCTTAAAGACATCGAAAGAATGCAAGAAGATGGTACATTCGATGTACTTCCTAAGAAAGAAGTTGTTCAACTTAAAAAAGAGTTAGAGCGTCTTGAGAAATTCTTAGGCGGTATTAAAGATATGAAAGGTCTTCCAAGTGCATTATTCGTAGTAGACCCTCGTAAAGAGCGTATCGCAGTTGCTGAAGCACGCAAATTAAACATTCCAATCATCGGTATCGTTGATACAAACTGTGATCCAGACGAAATCGATCACGTAATTCCAGCAAACGATGATGCAATTCGTGCTGTAAAACTTCTTACATCTAAAATGGCAGACGCGATCCTTGAAGCAAAACAAGGTGAAGAAACTGTTACTGCGTAACAAATTTGGAAAGGTGATAAGGGGTTCGGCCTTTTATCACCTTTTTTAAGGTATAAATACATATTTTAGGAGGATGAAAAGTATGGCAATTACTGCACAAATGGTAAAAGAACTTCGCGAAAAAACTGGCGCAGGTATGATGGACTGCAAAAAAGCTTTAACAGAAATGAATGGCGACATGGAGAAAGCAATTGATTTCTTACGTGAAAAAGGTATCGCTAAGGCTGCTAAAAAAGCAGACCGTATTGCTGCTGAAGGTTTAACTTACATCGAAACAAACGGTAACGATGCTTTAATCTTAGAGTTAAACTCTGAAACTGATTTCGTTGCGAAAAACGAAGGTTTCCAAGCTTTAACAAAAGAATTAGCAGCTCACTTATTAGTTAACAAGCCTGCATCTGTTGAGGAAGCTATGACTCAAACAATTGCAAACGGCAAAACAGTAGAAGAGCACATCAATGAAGCAATCGCTAAAATTGGTGAAAAACTTACACTTCGTCGTTTTGAAATCGTAACAAAAACTGATGCAGATGCATTCGGTGCTTACTTACACATGGGTGGACGTATTGGTGTAGTAACAGTTCTTGAAGGTTCTACTGATGAAGCGGCTGCTAAAGATGTAGCAATGCACGTTGCAGCAGTTAACCCTAAATACATCGACCGCGATGCTGTAACAGCTGAAGAAGTTGAGCATGAGCGTCAAGTATTAACGCAACAAGCTTTAAACGAAGGCAAGCCTGAAAAGATCGTTGCTAAAATGGTTGAGGGTCGCTTAGGTAAATTCTTCGAAGAGATTTGCTTACTTGACCAAGCTTTCGTTAAAAACCCTGACTTAAAAGTTCGTCAGTTCGTTGAGTCTAAAGGCGGAACAGTAAAAGGATTCGTTCGCTACGCTGTTGGTGAAGGTATCGAAAAACGCGAAGACAACTTTGCTGAAGAAGTAATGAACCAAGTAAAAGGTAACAACTAATACAGATTAGGGAACACTTTGTGTTCCCTTTTTTAAAATAAAGATGTAAGCAATTGGAGGTTCATTATGAGTAAACCGAAGTATAATCGTGTCGTTTTAAAGCTAAGCGGTGAGGCTTTAGCAGGTGAAAAAGGATTTGGAATTAACCCAGCTGTTATTAAATCAGTTGCAGAACAAGTGAAAGAGATTGCAGAACTTGATGTAGAAGTTGCTGTTGTTGTCGGTGGCGGTAACATTTGGCGTGGGAAAATTGGAAGCGAAATGGGCATGGATCGTGCAGGAGCGGACTACATGGGCATGTTAGCAACTGTTATGAACTCATTAGCTCTTCAAGATAGTTTAGAGAACATTGGCATTCAAACACGTGTTCAAACTTCTATTGAAATGCGTCAGGTTGCAGAGCCTTACATTCGTCGTAAAGCAATTCGTCACTTAGAGAAAAAACGTGTTGTTATTTTTGCAGCAGGTACTGGTAACCCGTACTTCTCTACAGATACAACTGCGGCATTACGTGCAGCGGAAATTGAAGCTGACGTTATTTTAATGGCGAAAAATAATGTAGATGGCGTATATAATGCAGATCCATCTATTGATCCAACAGCAACGAAATATGAATCACTTACTTACTTAGATGTATTAAAAGAAGGTTTAGGAGTAATGGATTCTACTGCTTCTTCTTTATGCATGGATAACGATATTCCATTAATTGTATTCTCAGTTATGGAAAAAGGTAATATTAAGCGTGCCGTTTTAGGCGAAAATATTGGAACAATTGTAAGGGGGAAATAAATATGGGACAACAAGTCTTAAAAACTGCAAATGAAAAAATGGAAAAAGCAGTAGCTGCTTATTCTCGCGAATTAGCTTCAGTTCGTGCTGGTCGTGCAAGTGCGGCTGCTTTAGATAAGGTACAAGTTGATTATTATGGTGCGCCAACACCTGTTGTACAATTAGCAAACATTACAGTTCCTGAAGCGCGTTTACTTGTCATTCAACCTTATGATAAAACGTCTATCGGTGATATTGAAAAGGCGATTTTAAAAGCAGATTTAGGTTTAAACCCTTCTAACGATGGATCAGTAATTCGTATTGCATTCCCTGCGTTAACAGAAGAGCGTCGTAAAGACCTAGTAAAAACTGTTAAAAAATATGCTGAAGAAGCAAAAGTTGCTGTTCGTAATGTACGCCGTGATGCTAATGATGATCTTAAAAAGCTTGAAAAAGCTGGCGATATTACAGAAGACGACTTAAGAGGGTACACAGAAGATATCCAAAAAGAAACAGATAAATATATTGCAAAAGTTGACGAAATCGCAAAAAACAAAGAAAAAGAAATCATGGAAGTGTAATAGCGATACCTTCGCAAATATGACCCTCTTCTTAAGGGGGTCTTTTTACACTTTTAGGCATACGTCTGCTTGTTGGAGGGTATGAATGATGTTTAAAAAGTTTCCTTTTTTTAAAGGTAAAAAGGTCACATCGTTTGATCATCTCATTGAAGAAGTGAAAAAGGGATATATCCCGGAGCACATTGCGATCATTATGGATGGTAATGGAAGATGGGCGAAAAGAAGAGCAATGCCTCGTATTGCTGGACATCATGAAGGAATGCAAGTAGTAAAAAAAATTACGAAATTTGCTAGTAAACTTGATGTAAAAGTGCTGACCCTTTATGCTTTTTCTACTGAGAACTGGAAAAGACCGAAAAAGGAAGTCGACTATTTAATGAAGCTTCCAGAAGAATTTTTAGGTACATTTTTACCAGAATTGATTGAAGAAAATGTACAAGTTCGAGTAATTGGACAAAAAGATCGTCTTCCTACGCATACGCGCAGAGCGATGGAGAAGGCCATGGAAGATACAAAAGAGAACACGGGATTAATTCTCAATTTTGCGTTAAACTATGGAAGTCGCGATGAAATCGTTTCTGCTGTGCAACATATGATGAAAGACAGCGAAGAAGGGAAAGTTCGTTCAGAAGATATAAATGAAGAAATGATTTCTTCATATTTAATGACAAGTTCTTTACCTGACCCAGACTTGCTTATTCGTACAAGTGGGGAATTGCGTATTAGTAATTTCATGCTATGGCAAATTGCGTATTCGGAGCTTTGGTTTACAGATGTGTATTGGCCAGATTTTACCGAGGAACATTTGCTAAATGCGATTACAGACTTTCAACATAGAGGGCGCAGATTCGGAGGCGTGTAGAAAGAGAGGGTTTGGTAGTGAAACAGAGAATTATTACTGGAGTGATTGCTGCCGCGCTATTCATTCCCATCGTATTTTACGGTGGCGTGCCTTTTACAGTTTTAGTGTATGTACTTGCTTCTATTGGATTATATGAGTTAGTTCGTATGAACAAGCTTACACTTATTTCGGTACCAACGTTTTTAGCTGCATTATTATTATGGATTATTTTAGTTCCAAGTAATGCACTAGGTATTTTTGACCGGATTGGATTAGATAAATTAGAAATCACATTTTTGATTGTTTTATTACTTTTATCATATACAGTCCTTTCGAAGAATACATTTACTTTTGACAATGCTTCATTTTTACTTATGGCAACAACGTATGTTGCAATGGGGTTCTTATATTTAAATGAAACGAGAATAGCAGGAATCCATTATGTGTTTTATGCATTATTTGTCATTTGGGCAACTGATTCAGGCGCATATTTCATAGGGAAAGCAATTGGAAAAAGAAAATTATGGCCAGAGATTAGTCCGAATAAAACGATAGAAGGTTCATTAGGTGGTATTGTTTGTGGGATTGTCGTTGCTTTTGTATATAATATGTTCTTCACAGTTCATGAAAATGTTGGAATGCTAATTATTGTTACAATTGCGATCTCCATTTTTGGACAAATTGGTGATTTAGTACAGTCTGCATTTAAACGTCATTACGGTGTGAAAGATTCAGGTACAATCTTACCTGGACACGGCGGGATATTAGATCGAACAGATAGTTGGTTGTTCGTATTACCGATTTTACATTTCTTACATTTCATTTCATAATAAAACGAGGGGTTGGAGTTATGAAAAACATTAGTTTATTAGGTGCAAGTGGATCAATTGGAACACAAACTTTAGATGTACTGCGCTCGCACCCAGACCAATTCCGTCTCGTTGCTTTTTCTGTAGGGAAAAATATTGAATATGCAGTAAAAGTCATTCAAGAATTTTCTCCTCAGCTTGTTTCTGTACAAAGAGAAGAAGATGTTGTAAGGTTACAAGCCGTTTCTGGAAATACAAAAGTAGTTTACGGTGAAGATGGATTATTAGAGGTAGCTCTTCACCCAGATGCAGAAGTTGTAATCACTGCTGTTGTAGGTAGTGTAGGCTTGTTACCTACACTTCGTGCGATTGAGGCGAAAAAGACAATTGGAATTGCAAATAAAGAAACATTAGTAACTGCGGGACATATTATTATGGAAGCTGCGCACAAACATAATGTGTCGTTACTTCCAGTAGATAGTGAGCATTCGGCTATTTTTCAATGTTTGAATGGAGAAAATGAAAAACGCATCTCTCGTTTAGTTATCACTGCTTCAGGCGGGAGTTTCCGTGATAAAACGAGAGATGAATTGCATCATGTGACAGTAGAGGATGCGCTTCGTCATCCTAACTGGTCAATGGGTTCGAAAATTACAATTGATTCTGCTACAATGATGAATAAGGGGCTGGAAGTGATTGAAGCGCATTGGCTTTTCGGCATACCTTATGAGCAAATCGATGTTGTTTTACATAAAGAAAGCATTATTCATTCTATGGTTGAATTTGAAGATCGTAGTGTAATGGCGCAGCTCGGCTCACCAGATATGCGTGTACCAATTCAATATGCACTTACATATCCTGACAGATTACCACTTTTAGATACAAAACAGTTAAATTTGTGGGAAATCGGAACACTGCATTTTGAAAAAATGGATCAAGAACGTTTTCGTTGCCTCCGTTTTGCGTACGAAGCTGGAAAAATGGGCGGAAGCATGCCAGCAGTAATGAATGCGGCGAATGAAGTAGCTGTAGCAGCCTTTTTACAAAAGAAAATTGGTTTCTTAACAGTAGAAGACCTCATTGAAAAAGCAATGCACCATCACAATGTCATTGCACGTCCGAGCTTAGAGGAAATTCAGGAAATTGATGCAGCCACAAGACGGTTTGTGATGGAACAAATTTAGCAAAGGTGGTTATGGAATTGAATACAGCGATTGCCTTTATATTAATTTTCGGTGCACTCGTATTTTTCCATGAGCTAGGGCATCTATATTTCGCAAAAAGAGCAGGTATTTTATGCCGTGAGTTTGCAATTGGTTTTGGACCAAAAATATTTTCATTTGAAAAGAATGAAACAGTTTATACAGTTCGGCTACTGCCCCTTGGAGGCTATGTTAGAATGGCTGGCGAGGATGCCGAAACGGTTGAATTAAAACCAGGAAAAAAAGTTGGACTTGTGTTAAATGAAAACGAAGAGGTTATGAAATTAGTTTTAGACGGGCGCGAAAAGTATCCGAATGTTCGAGTGATTGAAGTAGAACAAGCTGATTTAGAAAATAATCTTACAATTTCTGGTTACGAAGAGTATGAAGAGGAATTGCAAACATTCCGTGTGAGTGAAAAAGCTCGTATTGTTTCAGCAGGAGAAGAAATACAAATCGCTCCGTTTAACAGGCAATTTGGTTCTAAAACGTTAGGACAGCGAGCATTAACAATCTTTGCAGGTCCTGCTATGAACTTCATTCTTGCATTTGTTATTTTTGTTATTATTGGATTGGTACAAGGTATTCCTGTGGACAAACCAATGATTGGGAAAGTAATGAAGGATAGTGTGGCAGAACAAGCAGGCTTGAAACAAGATGATATGATTCAAGCAATTGATGGAAAAGACACGAACACATGGAAAGATGTTGTAACGATTGTACGGGAACACCCAAATAAAGAAATTACGCTTCATGTAAAACGTGATAGCGAACAGTTTAATGTAAAAGTAACGCCATCAACTGATACAGAAGGTAAAGAAAAGGTTGGTAGAATTGGTGTCTACTCTCCTGTAGAGAAATCTATTTTTGGTTCTATTAAATCAGGTTTTGAGCAGACGTATACATGGACAAAACTAATTTTTGATTCCTTAGTAAAATTAGTAACGGGTCAGTTTTCTATTAATGATTTATCAGGTCCAGTAGGAATTTATAATTTAACAGACCAAGTAGTAGATTATGGTGTCATTCGTGTTCTTAGCTTGGCAGCTGTTTTAAGCATAAACCTTGGTTTATTTAACTTATTACCGGTTCCCGCTCTTGATGGAGGACGCTTGTTCTTCTTCTTAATTGAAGCACTGCGAGGGAAACCAATTGACCGTCAAAAAGAAGGAATGGTTCACTTTATTGGTTTTGCGTTATTAATGTTACTTATGTTAGTTGTCACGTGGAATGACATTCGCAAGTTTTTCTTGTAAAATGAAGTGAAACTTGTAGTAAGTGTGAAATTCCCAATGTTTTTTGTGGAAAGTGAATGAAATGAATAGAGCTCTGAGAGTTGTAATCCCTCACCTGATCTGAGGTGGGGGGTTTTACTGCGTATGAGAGTAAAATAAAGAGGTGCGAATAGATGAAACAAAGTATGGTATTTAGTCCTACATTACGTGAAGTGCCAGCAGATGCTGAGATTAAAAGTCATCAATTGCTACTTCGTGCAGGATTTATGCGTCAAAATGCTTCTGGAATTTATAGTTTTTTACCACTTGGTCTAAAAGTATTGCATAAAGTGGAGCGTATCGTTCGAGAAGAAATGGAACGAGCAGGAGCTGTAGAATTATTAATGCCAGCATTACAAGCTGCTGAATTATGGCAAGAATCAGGTCGTTGGTACTCTTACGGTTCTGAGTTAATGCGTATGAAAGATCGTAATGATCGTGAGTTTGCGCTAGGAGCAACGCATGAAGAAGTTATTACAGACCTTGTACGTGATGAGATTAAATCTTATAAAAAGCTGCCGTTAACATTATATCAAATCCAAACAAAATTCCGTGACGAGCAAAGACCACGTTTTGGTTTATTACGCGGAAGAGAGTTTTTAATGAAAGATGCATATTCTTTCCATGCAACACAAGAAAGTTTAGATGAAGTTTATAGCCGTTTATATCAAGCATATTCTAATATTTTTGCTCGTTGTGGTTTGAATTTCCGTGCGGTTATTGCCGATTCTGGAGCAATGGGTGGTAAAGATACACATGAATTTATGGCATTATCTGATGTAGGGGAAGATACAATTGCGTATTCTGATACGTCTGATTATGCAGCGAATATTGAAATGGCTCCTGTTGTTGCTTCTTATACAAAGAGCGATGAAATAGAAAAAGAACTTGAAAAAGTAGCAACACCAGATCAAAAGGCAATTGAAGAAGTATCTACATTTTTAAACATTGAAGCATCACATTGTATTAAATCTATGATCTTTAAAGTAGATGAGAAGTTTGTTGTTGTACTTGTTCGTGGAGACCACGAAGTAAATGATGTAAAAGTGAAGAACGTATATGGTGCTTCAGTTGTTGAACTTGCTTCACATGAAGAGGTAAGAAGTCTATTAAATTGTGAAGTAGGTTCTTTAGGTCCAATTGGTGTAACAGGTGATGTTGAAGTTATTGCTGATCACGCTGTAGCAGCGGTTGTAAATGGTTGCTGTGGTGCAAATGAAGAAGGGTTCCATTATGTAAATGTAAATCCAGAGCGCGACTTTAAAGTAAGTCAATATACAGATTTACGTTTCATCCAAGAAGGAGATCAATCTCCAGATGGAAATGGGACAATTCGTTTTGCGCGTGGAATTGAAGTTGGACATGTATTTAAATTAGGTACACGTTATAGCGAGGCAATGAATGCTACATTCTTAGATGAGAATGGAAAAACGAAGCCGCTTATCATGGGATGCTACGGCATTGGGGTATCTCGTACAGTTGCGGCAATTGCTGAACAGTTTAATGATGAAAGTGGTTTGGTTTGGCCAAAAGCTGTAGCTCCATTCCATGTACATGTGATTCCAGTAAATATGAAGTCTGATGCACAGCGAGAAGTGGGCGAAACGATCTACAGTTCATTACAAGAACAAGGATATGAAGTACTGTTAGATGATCGTGCAGAGCGTGCAGGTGTTAAATTTGCTGATGCAGACTTATTCGGTCTTCCAGTTCGAGTAACAGTTGGTAAAAAGGCTGATGAAGGAATCGTTGAAGTAAAAGTACGTGCTACAAATGAATCTGCAGAAGTGAAAGTTGAAGAACTTAGCACATATATCAATAATATTTTAAAATAAGAAGAGGTACCTCGTTATGAGGTACCTTCTCTTTCTTTGGAGAATAATCTTTGTAAGTGAAGAAGGGAGAAATCTTTCTTTGCTGGAAGTTTCATTTTATAATAGCAAATGGAAGGAGGTTGCTTATGTCGTTAACAAATGAACAACAAGAGCGATTTCAAATTTTGCTCCAGCAGTTGCAAATGCCTGAAGACCTTATAAATCAATATTTACAAGGTGGTGGCATACAAAGACTAGTTGTCGATAAAGCAAATAAAAGTTGGCATTTTGATTTGCAGGTGCCACGTATTTTGCCAACAGAATTATACGAATTGCTAGAAACGCAGATAAAGCAGTCATTTTCACATATTGCAAAAACGTCATTTGCACTAGAAACAGAGAATAAACAATTTACAGAGGAAGAGGTTAGGGCATATTGGCCTCTTTGCACAGATCGAATCACATTCTCTCCGATGTTTGCCTATTTAAAAACACAGCTTCCACGTGTGAACGGAGTGAGGTTGTTACTGGATGTGAATAATGAGCTAGAATCTACTGCGTTAAAGAAAAATCTTGTGAAGCCAGTAGGAGATCAATATGAGATCTTTGGATTCCCACGTTTTCAGCTTGACACAAATATAAAACAAAATGATGAGGAAGTTCAAAAGTTTCGTGAGCAAACGCAACAAGAGGATCGTCAGCGTGTTATACAAGCTATGGAAGAGATGGCGAAAAAACAGGCTGAAGAAAGCGATATTGTACATGAAGGACCAGTTGTACTTGGGTATCTTATTAAGCCTGATGAAGAAATCACTCCGATGCGTGAGATCCAAGACGAAGAAAGACGAAAAACCGTTCAAGGTTATGTCTTCCATGTGGAAACGAAAGAACTTCGTAGTGGACGTACGTTATTAACTTTAAAAATAACTGACTATACGGATTCCATTATGATTAAAATGTTCTCACGTGATAAAGAGGATCTTCCGCTTCTACAATCATTGAAAAAAGGAATGTGGGTAAAAGCGCGAGGTTCTGTTCAAAATGATACGTTTGTCCGTGATTTAGTCATGATTGCGAATGATATAAACGAAATAACAGGACCTTCTCGTAAAGATAAAGCACCTGAAGGGGAAAAACGAGTAGAGCTACATTTGCATACACCAATGAGTCAAATGGATGCTGTTACCGGAGTATCTAAGCTTGTTGCACAAGCTGGGAAATGGGGACATGAAGCGATTGCGGTTACAGACCATGCTGTTGCGCAGTCTTTCCCCGAAGCATATTCTGCTGGTAAAAAAGCTGGTATAAAAGTGATTTATGGTGTGGAAGCCAACTTAGTTAACGACGGTGTTCCAATTGCTTATAATGAGTCACATCGATTACTGGCAGACGAAATATATGTTGTTTTTGACGTTGAGACGACAGGGTTATCTGCTGTATATGATACGGTCATTGAGTTAGCCGCTGTAAAAGTGAAGGGCGGAGAAATTATTGATCGCTTTGAATCTTTTGCCAATCCGCATCAACCGCTATCAGCTACAATTATTGAATTAACTGGTATTACAGACGATATGTTAACTGATGCACCGGAAGTAGGAGAAGTATTTAAAAAGTTTGAAGCATGGATGGGTGATCATACACTTGTTGCCCATAACGCAAGCTTTGATATGGGATTCTTAAATGTAGGCTTTAAGAAATGTGGCTTAGATAAGCCGAAGAACCCAGTTATTGATACATTGGAATTAGCTAGATTCTTATTCCCAGAGATGAAGAACCACCGCTTAAATACGATGTGTAAAAAGCTCGACATTGAATTAACACAGCATCACCGTGCAATTTATGATACAGAAGCAACGGGATATTTACTAGTTAAGATGCTAAAGGATGTAATTGAAAAAGGTTTTGAATATCATGATCAATTAAATGAAAGTATGGGGCAAGGAGATGCATATAAACGCGGGAGACCGAGCCATGTAACTTTACTTGCAACATCCGATGAAGGCTTGAAAAACTTATACAAACTTGTTTCATATTCACATATCAATTATTTTTACCGCGTACCACGAATACCACGATCATTATTAAAAAAATATCGTGAAGGTTTATTAGTAGGTACTGCTTGTGATAAAGGTGAAGTATTTGAAGCGATGATGCAAAAGGCTCCTGAAGAGGTAGAAGAGATTGCGCAATTTTATGATTACATTGAGGTAATGCCTCCAGAAGTGTTACGTCATTTAGTAGAGCTTGAGTTAGTTCGAGATGAAGGACAATTAAAAACGATCATTTCCAACTTAGTAAAATTAGGTGAAACATTAGATAAACCAGTTGTTGCGACAGGGAATGTACATTATCTAGATCCAGAAGATGCAATGTATCGTAAAATCTTAGTAAGTTCGCAAGGTGGGGCAAATCCATTAAATCGTCATTCATTACCACCTGTATATTTCCGCACAACAGATGAAATGTTAGATTGCTTCTCATTCCTAGGAGAAGAGAAAGCAAAAGAAATTGTTGTGACAAATACACAAAAGATTGCATCATTGATTGGTGACGTTCATCCAGTAAAAGATGACCTATACACACCGAAAATTGAAGGTGCAGACGATGAAACACGTGATATGAGTTATAAAATGGCACGTAGCATCTATGGTGAAGAACTACCAGAAATTGTAGAAGCCCGTTTGGAAAAAGAATTAAAAAGTATTATTGGACATGGATTTGCCGTTATCTATTTAATTTCACATAAGCTCGTGAAAAAATCACTTGTAGACGGTTATCTTGTAGGTTCACGTGGATCGGTAGGATCATCATTTGTTGCGACGATGATGGAAATTACCGAAGTAAACCCATTACCACCACATTATGTATGTCCGAAGTGTAAGCAATCAGAATTCTTTAATGATGGTTCTGTAGGTTCTGGTTTTGACTTACCAGATAAAGATTGTCCGGCATGTAATGTTCCATATGTAAAAGATGGACATGATATTCCGTTTGAAACGTTCCTTGGTTTTAAAGGAGATAAGGTACCCGACATTGATTTGAACTTCTCCGGAGAATACCAACCACGAGCACATAACTATACGAAAGTACTGTTCGGTGAGGACTATGTATATCGTGCTGGAACAATTGGTACAGTTGCAGAGAAAACGGCTTACGGTTATGTAAAAGGTTATGCCAATGATCATAATTTAACGATTCGAAACGCTGAGATTGATCGTCTTGTTTCAGGTTGTACAGGTGTAAAACGTACCACGGGGCAGCATCCAGGTGGTATTATCGTTGTGCCAGACTACATGGATATTTTTGATTTTTCACCAATTCAGTTCCCTGCCGATTCAGTAGGGGCGGAGTGGAGAACAACGCACTTTGATTTCCATTCGATTCATGACAATTTGTTGAAACTAGATATACTGGGACACGATGATCCGACCGTTATTCGTATGTTGCAAGATTTAAGTGGTGTGGATCCGAAAACAATCCCGACCGATGATCCAGAAGTAATGAAAATCTTCTCTGGTCCAGAGTCTTTAGGTGTAACAGAAGAACAAATTAATTGTAAAACAGGTACACTTGGTATTCCTGAGTTTGGTACGAAGTTCGTAAGACAGATGTTAGAAGAGACGAAGCCAACGACATTCTCAGAACTAGTCCAAATTTCTGGACTATCCCATGGTACAGACGTATGGCTTGGTAATGCGAATGAACTGATTTATAACGGTACATGTACACTGAGCGAAGTTATCGGTTGTCGTGATGATATTATGGTCTATCTAATTTATCAAGGATTAGATCCATCGTTAGCGTTTAAAATTATGGAATCCGTGCGTAAAGGTAAAGGTGTACCAGAAGAGTGGGAAGAGGAAATGCGCAATAACAATGTACCTGGTTGGTATATTGATTCTTGTAAAAAGATTAAGTACATGTTCCCTAAGGCCCATGCGGCTGCTTATGTACTTATGGCTGTACGTATCGCTTATTTCAAAGTGCATTTTGCACTCCTGTTCTACGCAGCATACTTTACAGTACGTGCCGATGACTTTGATGTAGAGGCGATGGCAAAAGGTTCGGCATCAATCAGGGCGCGGATTGATGAGATTGCACAAAAAGGGTTAGATGCAGCACCGAAAGAAAAAAGTTTACTAACTGTATTAGAAATGACACTTGAAATGTGTGAACGTGGTTATTCATTCCAAAAGGTTGATTTATATCGTTCACACGCGACTGACTTTATTATTGATGGAGAGACGTTAATTCCTCCGTTTAATGCAATACCTGGTCTTGGTACGAACGCTGCCATAAGTATCGTTGAAGCACGTGAAAATGGTGAATTCTTATCAAAAGAAGATTTGCAACAACGTAGTAAGATTTCCAAAACAATTATTGAATATTTAGATAGCCAAGGTTGTTTAGGAGATTTGCCAGACAAAAACCAATTGTCACTGTTCTAGCAGGCAGGAAAAGTCTTTGCAAATCAGTATTTGCTATGTTATACTATTAACCGAGATAACCATGTCATGTATATTTTATGAAAAAAAAGAGTGGGGAAACCCACTCTTTCGTGTTACTATCTATGTTTTACCTATGTATGTAGGTGAGATATTTCTGTCGTATATACATATTTTGTTACAAGTTTTACTTCTTAAATTTGGTAATACTAAGACAGATATTCCCTGCTTAACGGCAGGGGCTTTTGTTAGCTAACGAGAAAGAATAAGATAGACCGTCTGTATGAGCGGATTCTTTTTCTTTCAAATGGTACATGGCGGCAGGAAGGAGGCTGTTTATGGATAAGAAAGTCACAGAAGTTGTTGAAGCATTTGCGCAGCCGATTGTTGAAGAGTTAAATCTTGAACTTGTAGATGTAGAATATGTGAAAGAAGGAAAAGACTGGTTCCTACGCGTATTCATCGATTCTGAGACAGGAGTAGACATTGAAGAATGCGGTGCGGTAAGTGAACGTTTAAGCGAAGCTTTAGATAAAGAGGACCCAATTCCTCATCTTTACTTTTTGGATGTATCATCTCCTGGAGCAGAACGCCCATTAAAGAAAGAAAAAGACTTCCAGCAAGCGGTAGGAAGACAAGTGGCAGTTAAAACATATGAGCCGATTGATGGTGAAAAGATGTTTGAAGGCAAGCTACTGTCCTATGATGGTACAACAATTACACTATTATTAACAATTAAAACACGTAAAAAAGAAATCCAAATTCCAATGGATAAAGTTGCGAATGCGCGACTTGCTGTTACGTTTTAGTAAGAAGGGGGATCTTCATGAGCACTGAGTTGTTAGATGCTTTGCTCGTATTAGAATCAGAAAAAGGTATTAGCAAAGATATTATTATTGATGCAATTGAGGCAGCTTTAATCTCTGCTTATAAACGCAATTTTAACCAAGCACAAAACGTACGTGTTAGCTTTAACCCAGAAGTGGGGACAATTCAAGTTTTAGCACGTAAAGACGTTGTAGATAATGTGTTTGATCCACGTCTTGAAATTTCTGTAGAAGAAGCAAGACACATCAATCCGAACTATCAAGATGGTGATGTATTAGAGATTGAAGTAACACCAAAAGATTTCGGACGTATTGCAGCGCAAACTGCAAAACAAGTTGTGACACAACGTGTACGTGAGGCAGAACGCGGTGTCATTTATTCAGAATTTAGTGACCGCGAAGAAGACATCATGGTTGGTATTGTACAACGTCAAGATGCTCGTTTTATTTATGTAAGCTTAGGAAAAGTAGAAGCTTTACTACCAGTAAGTGAGCAAATGCCGAATGAACAATATAAACCACATGATCGAATTCGTGTGTTCATTACAAAAGTAGAAAAAACAACAAAAGGACCACAAATTTACGTATCACGTACACATCCAGGTCTTTTAAAACGTTTATTCGAAATTGAAGTGCCGGAAATTTATGATGGAACTGTAGAAATTCGTTCTGTAGCACGTGAAGCAGGCGACCGTTCTAAAATTTCTGTATATGCAGAGAATATCGATGTTGATCCAGTAGGTTCTTGCGTAGGTCCAAAAGGGCAACGTGTACAACGCATTGTTGATGAACTAAAAGGTGAAAAAATTGATATTGTTCGCTGGTCAAACGATCCAGTTGAATATGTAGCAAATGCGTTAAGTCCGTCACAAGTTGTAAAAGTACTTGTGAATGAAGAGGAAAAAGCAACAACTGTTGTTGTTCCAGATCATCAGCTTTCATTAGCAATTGGAAAACGCGGGCAAAATGCACGTCTTGCAGCCAAATTAACTGGCTGGAAAATTGATATTAAAAGCGAGTCTGATGCGAAGCAACTTGGCATTGTAACAGAAGAAGACAACATGATCGCATTCGATTCAGTTGAAGACGAAATCGAATAGAGGTGATGATTGTGAGCAATCGAAAAGTTCCGTTACGAAAATGTATTGCAACACAAGAAATGAAATCAAAACGCGAGCTCGTTCGCATTGTTCGTTCCAAAGAGGGCGAAGTGTCCATTGATTTAACTGGAAAGAAATCAGGACGTGGTGCATACTTGTCAAAAGATAAAGAGTGCATTATCCAAGCGCAGAAGAAAAACATTTTGGAACATCATCTAAAAGCGAAAGTCGACAGTTCCCTTTATGAAGAACTTCTCGAGCTTGTTGAGAAGGAGTCGAAATAAGTGTCCGATTGGAAATCGTTTTTAGGACTAGCAAACCGTGCTCGAAAAATAATTTCGGGTGAAGAACTCGTTTTAAAAGAAGTACGAAGTGGCAAAGCAAAGCTTGTATTGCTTTCTGAAGATGCGTCAGTGAACACTACAAAGCGCATCATAGATAAAACCACGTACTACAACATACCAATGAGAAAAGTCGAAAATCGACAACAATTAGGGCATGCGATTGGGAGAGACGAGCGAGTCGTTGTAGCTGTGTTAGATGAGGGCTTTGCGAAAAAGCTGCGTAGCATGCTCGATACAACTTACCGGGGGTGAAGGTATGAGTAAAATTCGAGTGTATGAATATGCAAAGAAACACAATATCTCAAGTAAAGATATTATTACAAAACTAAAAGAAATGAATATCGAGGTTTCGAATCATATGACAATGTTAGACGATGAAGTAGTAAACAAATTAGATAATCAATACAATACTGGAGCAGAAAAGCCTTCTGTTGCAGATGAGTTTGAGGTAGAAGAAAAAGTTGTTCGTAGTAAAAAGAACAGTAATAAGAAGAAGAAAAAAGGCAAAGGAAATGAAGACAAACGTCAAGAAAACTTTGCTGGAAGACAGCAAACACAAACGGTAGAAACACCGGATAAAATCACTTTCTCTGGTACACTTACAGTAGGTGATCTTGCAAAGAAACTAAGCAAAGAGCCATCTGAAATTATTAAAAAGCTCTTTATGCTAGGCATTATGGCAACAATTAACCAAGATTTAGATAAAGATACAATTGAGTTAATCGCTGCTGATTATGGCATTGAAGTAGAAGAAGAAGTAATCGTAAGTGAAACAGAGTTTGAAACATTTATCGACGAGCAAGACGCTGAAGAAAACTTAAAAGAACGTCCTGCTGTAGTTACAATTATGGGACACGTTGACCACGGTAAAACAACGTTGCTTGACTCGATCCGTCATTCAAAAGTAACTGCTGGTGAAGCTGGTGGAATTACGCAACATATTGGTGCATACCAAGTTGAAGTAAATGACAAGAAAATTACGTTCTTAGATACACCGGGTCACGCAGCGTTTACAACGATGCGCGCACGTGGTGCACAAGTAACGGATATTACAATTCTTGTTGTTGCAGCGGATGACGGTGTTATGCCACAAACAGTTGAAGCAATTAACCATGCAAAAGCAGCTGGAGTACCAATTATTGTAGCTGTGAATAAAATGGATAAACCAGCTGCAAATCCAGACCGTGTAATGCAAGAATTAACAGAATACGAATTAGTTCCAGAAGCTTGGGGCGGAGATACAATTTTTGTACCAATTTCTGCAATTCAAGGTGAAGGAATTGACAACTTACTAGAAATGATTCTACTTGTAAGTGAAGTAGAAGAATATAAAGCAAATCCAAACCGCTATGCAACTGGTACTGTAATTGAAGCACAGCTTGATAAAGGAAAAGGAACAATTGCAACATTACTTGTTCAAAATGGTACACTTCGAGTTGGAGATCCAATTGTAGTTGGAACAACATTTGGACGTGTTCGTGCAATGGTAAATGACATTGGACGTCGCGTGAAAGTTGCTGGTCCATCTACCCCTGTTGAAATTACAGGTTTAAATGAAGTGCCACAAGCGGGCGATCGTTTCATGGCATTTGCTGATGAAAAGAAAGCACGCCAAATTGGTGAATCACGTGCACAACAAGCATTGCTTGCGCAGCGTGGTGAGAAATCTAAATTAAGCCTTGAAGATTTATTCCAACAAATCCAAGAAGGCGATGTAAAAGAGATTAACCTAATTGTAAAAGCAGACGTACAAGGTTCTGTGGAAGCAATGGCAGCATCACTTCGTAAAATTGATGTTGAAGGTGTAAAAGTAAAAATTATCCACACAGGCGTAGGTGCGATTACAGAGTCTGATATTATTTTAGCGTCTGCATCTAATGCGATTGTAATCGGATTTAACGTACGTCCTGATGTGAATGCGAAACGTACAGCTGAGTTAGAAAATGTTGATATTCGTCTGCATCGTATTATTTACAAAGTAATCGAAGAGATTGAAGCAGCAATGCAAGGTATGCTTGATCCTGAATTCGAAGAAAAAGTAATTGGTCAAGCGGAAGTTCGTCAAACATTTAAAGTAACAAAAGTTGGAACAATTGCAGGATGTTACGTAACAGACGGTAAAATCACGCGTGACAGCGGTGTTCGTATTATCCGTGATGGTGTAGTAATTTACGAAGGACAACTTGATACGCTAAAACGTTTCAAAGACGACGTAAAAGAAGTTGCGCAAAACTACGAGTGTGGTATTACAATTGAGAAATACAACGATCTTAAAGAAGGAGACATCATTGAAGCATACATTATGGAAGAAGTGAAGCGATGATTATCGCTTCACTCTCATTCGAGTGTATGATTTATGATGTGCATTCTTTAAAAGAGAAACGAGCAATTTTACAGCGTGTGCTAACTCGTGTGAAACAGCGTTACAATGTAGCTGTTTCTGAAGTAGGACACCAAGATGTATGGCAACGCACAGAAATTGCGATTGTTTCCGTATCCTCAAATCGTGTTGTCTGTGAAAAAGAAATGAATCGTGTACTTGAGTATATCGATTCATTTCCTGAAATTGAACGTACGATAACACAATTGGAATGGTATTGAATGAGGTGAGTGGTTATGAAATTACGTGCAAACCGTGTGGGCGAGCAGATGAAAAAAGAATTAGGCGATATTATTAGTCGTAAAATTAAAGACCCACGTATTGGATTTGTTACAGTAACAGATGTACAAGTGAGTGGAGATTTACAAATTGCCAAAGTATATATTTCTGTTTTAGGAGACGAAGAACAGAAAGAAAATACATTAAAAGGCTTAGCGAAGGCAAAAGGCTTTATTCGTTCAGAAATCGGCCAACGTATTCGTCTTCGTAAAACACCGGAGATTTCTTTTGAATTTGATGAATCTATCGGATATGGTCATCGAATTGATACACTTTTACATGAAATTAATAAAGACGGTAAACGTGAAGAATAATGGATAGACATTTGTCTATCCATTTTTTCAATGGAAAGTAAGTATTGCATACAAGTGAGTGTTCAAAAGGAAGGATAAAGAGAGTGGAGCATTTCGAGGTGAAGAGACCAGAAGGAGACAGCGTATAACTGAGACTTACATGAGGACTGGTGACGAAATGAAGAAATGCGATTGCAATTTGTACCGGATTTCTTGAACATCCTCTACAAAAGTATAACGATGAGGTGAACATATGGAAGGTGTATTACTATTACATAAACCAAAAGGAATGACATCACACGATTGTGTATTTAAGTTAAGAAAGATATTGCGTGAAAAGAGAATTGGCCATACAGGAACATTAGATCCAGATGTGACAGGCGTATTACCGATTTGTGTAGGGCGTGCAACGAAAATTGCGCAATTTTTAACAAGTGAAACGAAAACATATGAAGGTGAAGTTACACTAGGATTTTCGACAACGACTGAAGATGCTTCTGGTGAGGTAGTAGAAAAACAAGATGTAAATCGCGTTATTACACGTGCGGAAGTGGAAGTTGTACTAGCAGAATTAACAGGTACAATCGAGCAAGTACCTCCCATGTATTCAGCTGTAAAAGTAAATGGAAAGAAACTGTATGAATATGCAAGAGCCGGACAAGAAGTAGAACGTCCAGTTCGTACGATAACAATTCATGAATTTGTGTTACTTGATGATCGTGAAGTATTTGAAGGGAAAAACATTTCATTCCGCTTCCGTGTTACATGTAGCAAAGGGACATATGTCAGAACATTAGCGGTTATGATTGGTGAAAAATTAGGATTTCCAGCACATATGTCACATCTTGTGCGAACAGCTTCAGGAGAATTTTTGCTAGAAGATTGCATATCATTTGAAGAAATTGAAGAAAACATGCAAAATGGAACAGTAGAGTCTATTTTTATCTCAATTGATGAGGCGTTAAGTAAATTTCCAAAAATGGTTGTAGATGAAAAACAAGCAGAAAAAATAAAAAATGGGATGTTTTTAAAGAACGAATTACAAGTGACAGCGCCATTTATTACAGTGTTTGATAAAAACGAACGTTGTCTAGCAATTTATGAACATCATCCAAAACACTCTGGTATGTTAAAGCCAATGAAAGTACTTGTGAATAATCAGGAACTAAAGCTATAATGGATTATTGGAAGGATTATTACAGAAAAAGGTGAATTCAAGCGTGAAACTTATTCATTTAACTCATCCACATAAACAAAATAAAATAGAATTACCACCTACTGTAATGGCATTAGGATTTTTTGATGGCATTCATTTAGGACATCAACGTGTGATTCGAACAGCAAAAAAAATAGCGGATGAAAGAGGATGTAAAAGTGCTGTTATAACATTTCATCCACATCCATCTGTTGTATTAGGAAAAAAGGAAGCGCATGTGGAGTATATTACACCACTATCCGTTAAAGAAAAAGTAATTGCAGATTTAGGGATTGATATGTTATATGTGGTGAAATTCGATGAATCATTTGCTGGATTACTGCCACAACAGTTTGTAGATGAATATATTATTGGTCTAAATGTAAAGCATGTAGTAGCAGGTTTTGATTATTCATATGGACGTTTAGGAAAAGGGACGATGGAGACTTTACCATTTCATGCAAGAGGGGAGTTTACACAAACCGTGATTGAAAAAGTTGAATTCCAAGAAGAAAAAGTAAGTTCCACAGTATTACGAAAACTAATCCGAAATGGAGAAATGGAACAGATTCCATCTATTTTAGGTAGAGCTTATACAGTAGAAGGAACGGTTGTTCACGGGGATAAACGTGGACGTCAAATCGGCTTTCCGACAGCTAATGTAGGTTTAAGTGAGGAATATCTTCTGCCACCTGTTGGTGTGTATGCAGTAAGGTTAAAAGTCCATGATGAGTGGCATGATGGCGTATGTAATATTGGTTATAAACCAACTTTTAAAGAAGATGAGCGTAAACTGTCTATTGAAGTACATTTATTTCATTTCAATGAGGACATATATGATCAGGTTGTTACCGTGGAGTGGCATATGCGCATTCGAGAAGAGAAGAAATTTAATGGCATCGACGAACTAGTTGCTCAAATTGCAAAAGATAAAAAAACAGCACAAGAATATTTTAGCACAGCAAAGAATATGCTTGCTTTTTCCAATGAAAAGTAGTATTCTATGTTATGTACTTTATGACAACCATTGCTTGGCATTGCGACTCACCGACGCTTGCTAGGTAATTGGGGGTTTAATTATTAGGAGGTGAAATAGGATGGCTTTAACACAAGAGCGTAAAAATGAAATCATTGCACAATTTAGAACTCATGAGACTGATACTGGTTCTCCAGAGGTTCAAATTGCTGTCCTAACAGAGCAAATTAACACTCTAAACGAGCACTTACGTACTCACAAGAAAGATCATCATTCACGTCGTGGTCTATTAAAGATGGTTGGTAAACGTCGTAATTTACTTACTTACCTTCGTAATAGCGATATCACACGCTACCGTGAATTAATCACAAAGCTTGGCTTACGTCGATAGTCAAAGAAGCGGGAATATTCCCGCTTTTTTGTTAGGTAAAAATATATCTTCTACTCTTAATAGCTTACTTAAATTTCGGTAATACTAGAGGAAGAATATTGTGATATATCATCCATTTACATAGAAGAATTGAATATTTTAAATTGAGAGGGGTACTTAAATGAGTCAAGAAAAGCAAGTCTTCTCGATAGATTTAGCTGGTCGCCAGCTAACAATTGAAACAGGCCAACTTGCAAAACAAGCAAACGGCGCGGTACTAGTAAGATATGGCGACACAGCAGTTCTATCTACAGCAACTGCATCAAAAGAGCCAAAAAATGTAGATTTCTTCCCGCTTACAGTAAACTATGAAGAGCGTTTATATGCAGTCGGAAAAATCCCAGGCGGTTTTATTAAACGTGAAGGCCGTCCAAGTGAAAAAGCAATTTTAGCGAGTCGCTTAATTGACCGACCAATTCGTCCACTTTTCGCAGATGGTTTCCGTAATGAAGTGCAAGTTGTCAGCATCGTTATGAGTGTTGACCAAGATTGTTCTTCTGAGATGGCGGCTATGCTGGGGTCTTCATTAGCTTTATCGATTTCAGATGTTCCATTTGAAGGTCCAATTGCTGGTGCGACAGTTGGTCGTATCGACGGCGAATTTATTATTAATCCAACAGTAGAACAACAGGAACAAAGTGATATTCACCTTGTTGTAGCTGGGACAAAAGATGCAATTAACATGGTAGAGGCAGGTGCAGACCAAGTACCTGAAGAAACAATGTTAGAAGCAATTATGTTCGGTCATGAAGAAATTAAACGTCTAATTGCTTTCCAAGAAGAGATTGTACAAGCTGTCGGAAAAGAAAAGACAGAAGTAAAGCTTTATGAAGTCGATGCTGATCTTGAAAGAGCTATTCGTGAAATGGCAGAGAAAGATATGCATGCAGCAATTCAAGTACATGAAAAGCATGCACGTGAAGAAGCAATTAATGAAGTAAAGCAACGTGTCATTGCACATTATGAAGAGCAAGAAGTTGAAGCTGAAGTATTAGGACAAGTACATGAGATTTTATATAAAATTGTAAAAGAAGAAGTACGTCGTCTTATTACAGTTGAAAAAATCCGCCCAGACGGACGTAAAAGTGACGAAATCCGTCCTTTAGCATCAGAGGTAGGTATTTTATCTCGTACGCACGGTTCTGGTTTATTCACTCGTGGACAAACACAAGCGTTAAGTATTTGTACATTAGGTGCATTAGGTGATGTGCAAATTTTAGATGGTCTTGGTGTAGAGGAATCAAAACGTTTTATGCACCATTACAATTTCCCATCTTTTAGTGTTGGTGAAACAAGACCAATGCGTGGACCAGGTCGTCGTGAAATCGGTCACGGTGCATTAGGTGAACGTGCTCTTGAACCTGTTATTCCATCTGAGCAAGACTTCCCGTATACAGTTCGTCTTGTATCTGAAGTTTTAGAATCAAATGGTTCTACTTCACAAGCAAGTATTTGTGGTAGTACTTTAGCCATGATGGATGCTGGTGTACCATTAAAAGCACCGGTTGCTGGTATTGCTATGGGACTAGTGAAATCTGGTGAGCACTACACAATTTTAACGGATATCCAAGGTATGGAAGATCACTTAGGTGATATGGACTTTAAAGTAGCAGGTACGGCGAATGGTGTAACTGCATTGCAAATGGATATTAAAATCGATGGGTTATCTCGTGAAATTTTAGAAGAAGCATTGCAACAAGCTAAGATTGGTCGTATGCATATTCTAGATCACATGTTAACTGCTATCGCTGAGCCTCGCAAAGAGCTATCTGCATATGCTCCGAAAATCATTACAATGACAATCAATCCGGATAAAATCCGTGATGTTATTGGGCCAAGTGGTAAACAAATTAACAAAATTATTGAAGAAACTGGCGTGAAAATTGATATTGAGCAAGATGGTACAGTCTTTATTTCATCCGTTGATCAAGAAATGAATGAAAAGGCGAAGAAAATTATCGAAGATATCGTTCGCGAAGTACAAGTAGGCGAAATCTACTTAGGAAAAGTAAAACGTATCGAGAAATTCGGTGCTTTCGTTGGATTATTTAGTGGTAAAGATGGTCTTGTTCATATTTCTGAGCTTGCGCTTGAGCGTGTAGGTAAAGTAGAAGACGTTGTAAAAATTGGCGACGAGATTTCAGTAAAAGTTATCGAGATTGACAAACAAGGTCGTGTAAACTTATCTAGAAAAGTATTGCTAAAAGAAGAGCAAGAAAAAGAAGCGGCAAAAGAAGAAGCTTCAAAACAAGAAAATACACAAGAACAAAAATAAGTAAAAAAGCCAGGTTTCCTGGCTTTTTTTGTTAAACAAAATATATTTGATGCATCGATTTTTATTGATAAAAAGGTATAGTTTTCATGATAACGCTCAAATTAACAAGGATAATAGGAAAAAGGATTTTTCTTATTTGTATAGTTAATGGGAGGGTTTATATGAGAACTCGTATAGTTATATTCATATCCGTATTCTTTCTTTGTATAAGTTTATGCTCATATTCAGCGCTAGCAAATGATAATCTTTATGAGGAAATTCAGAAACATGCCAAACAATATTCAATTGCACCGCAAAATGCAATAATTGATAAGATTTGGAAGGCTACGCCAGGATATAATGGTAAAGAGGTTGATATTGAAGCGTCATATAATAACATGAAGAAAATAGGGAAATTTGATGAGAAGCAATTTGTATATCGGGAAGTTTCACCAAACACGCATTTAGAAGATTTATCGCCTTCTCCTATTTATCGGGGGCATCCACATAAAAAAATGGTAGGATTAACGATAAATGTGGCATGGGGAAATGAGTATCTTCCGCGTATATTAGAAACGTTGAAAAAGCATGATGTAAAGGCAACCTTTTTTTTAGAAGGACGCTGGGTAAAAGAAAATTTAAGATTCGCAAAAATGATTGTAGATGCAAAGCAAGAAGTAGGAAATCATTCTTATACACATCCGGATATGAAAACGCTGTCTAAAAGTCAAATACTAGAGCAATTACAAAAGACAAATCAAATTATTGAGGCAGCTACAAATCAAAAAGTACGATGGTTTGCACCACCAAGTGGAAGTTTCCGTGATGAAGTTGTAGAAGTGGCGGATGGATTAAAGATGGGGACTATTATGTGGACAGTAGATACAATCGATTGGAAACGCCCGGAGCCTGAAGTGATTCTCCAGCGTGTGATGGGGAAAGTACACCCAGGTGCAATTGTATTGATGCATCCGACATCTCCAACAGCTGAGGCGCTAGATACGATGATTTCACAGTTAAAAAAACAAGGGTATAAAGTAGGGAATATTACAGAATTACTAGATGAAAAACGTATTGATTAAATACATTTGCATGACATTCATGTGCAAACTTGTTATCATTAAATAATAGCAATTATTTAGAGAAACTGGCATTAGGAGGAAAGTTTTTGATTAAAAAATATACTTGTAAAAATGGTGTAAGAATTGTTATGGAGAATATACCAACTGTTCGTTCTGTTGCAATTGGTATATGGATTCATGCAGGTTCAAGAAATGAAAATGAAAAAAATAATGGCGTTTCACACTTTTTAGAACACATGTTTTTTAAGGGAACAGAGACACGTAGTGCAAGAGAAATTGCAGAGTCATTTGATAGCATTGGTGGTCAAGTGAATGCATTTACCTCAAAAGAATACACGTGCTATTATGCAAAGGTACTTGATGAACATGCAAAATATGCGCTTGATGTGTTAGCTGATATGTTCTTTAACTCCACATTTGATGAGGAAGAATTGAAAAAAGAGAAGAACGTTGTATTTGAAGAAATTAAAATGTACGAGGACACACCAGATGATATCGTACATGACATGTTAACAAAAGCGACCTATGAAACGCATCCACTGGGATACCCAATTTTAGGTACAGAAGAAACGCTTGAAACATTTACAGGGGATACACTACGTCAATATATAAAAGATCATTATACACCTGAAAATGTTGTCGTTTCGATTGCTGGAAATATTGATGAAGCATTTGTGCAAACAGTGGAACAATATTTTGGTAACTACGAGGGAACAACAAATCGTGAACAAGTACATAGCCCGATTTTTCATTTTAATAAAGTGGCTCGCAAAAAGGAAACAGAACAAGCTCATTTATGTTTAGGATTCCAAGGTTTGCAAATGGGTCATGATGATATTTATAACTTAATTGTATTAAATAATATATTAGGTGGTAGTATGAGTAGCCGTTTGTTCCAAGAAGTGCGTGAACAACGTGGTTTAGCATACTCAGTGTTCTCTTATCATTCTTCTTATGAAGATACAGGAATGCTAACACTTTATGGTGGTACAGGAAGCCAACAATTGGATACTCTATATGATACAATGCAAGAAACTCTAGAGACGTTAAAAAATACAGGTATTACAGAGAAGGAACTTGTGAATAGTAAAGAGCAGCTTAAAGGAAATCTGATGTTAAGTTTAGAAAGTACGAATAGTCGTATGAGCCGTAATGGTAAAAATGAATTGCTTCTAAGAAAGCATCGTTCACTTGATGAAATCATTGAGAGTGTGAACAATGTTACGAAAACAGATGTGGATCAATTGATTCGCAACATGTTTACAAATGAGTTTTCTGCTGCGCTAATTAGTCCGAATGGAGAGCTTCCAAAAGGAATGAAATAAGGAGAAAAAACCGTATCTCTTACGAGGAGATGCGGTTTTTTGTGTACAAAGCTTTTGTAATTATAAAACTTTTGAATGGGGGGGAGTGGAGCGCATTTTTTGGTATTTTTTACAGACATGTAGAATACGTACTTATTATAGGATGGGATTTGAGGATACTGTATGAAAGATGTTTAGAAAGGAGAGAGTCATATGCGTTTAAGTGAATTAAGTGGAAAAGAAATTGTGGACCTAGAGCGGGCAGAAAAAATGGGGGTTTTAGGTCACGCTGATTTAGAAATTAATGAAAAAGATGGGAAGATTCAAGCCCTCATCATACCAGTTGGAAAATGGGGTGGATTCAAAAGAGAACAGCAAGAAGTAAAGGTAGAGTGGAGCAGGATTAAGAAGGTTGGGCATGATATGATTATTTTTGATTTGGAATAGTAGCAAATACAGTAGAAATTTATAATTTAAGGTAACGTAAATGATTAAAATTATTTCTCATTGGTATTTTCTCCTGTTGTTTTATTGCTATCATTCAAAAAGTTACCTGCTAAATTAAGTAACTTATTTCCACCTTCACTATTTAAAATATTGATTAAAAATTCAGGATCCTTAATTTTCCTCAATAGCGTTTCTATAAGTACAGATTTGGCGATACTTAGCAGTTCTGTCGAATCTAAGTGTATATTGAAATAAGGAATATTAATTTGAAATGGGAAAGGGGTATTAGATTTAAAATCTTGCTTTTGCGTTTTATTTACTTTACTCGTTGTTTGTTTAGAAGGTTGATTTGGCGGAAGATGGATGTATTTCTTTGTTTTTGCTATCTGTTCGATAATTTCTTTTTGTGATGAATTTTTTATTTTTGATTCCTCATTCTTTGTCATAGATGATGACAATTGATATGAAGCGTTTTTAGGGAAATAGGGCATAGATTTCACTTTTTCTCCTCCTTTCACAATGAACATATAGATTATCTTAAACATATGATATATGAGTTAAGGATTGCTTCACATAATGTGAAGCAATCCATTATTTGACTTTAAAGAGATGCGAAAGGTGTTACTTAACCACCATATCCGCCACCCCAACAGCTTGCTCCAATAATAATAAGCAGAATAAACAACACGACTAGTAAAGCAAATCCTCCATGACCACCGCAGCCATATCCATATCCTTTTTGTTCAGTCAAGAAATCTCCCTCCATTCTATACAAAAATAAAATTCACAAATTAATAAAAACAGCTTGCTCCAATAATAATAAGCAGAATAAACAACACGACTAGTAAAGCAAATCCTCCATGACCACCGCAGCCATATCCATATCCTTTTTGTTCAGTCAAGAAATCTCCCTCCATTCTATACAAAAATAAAATTCACAAA